>NZ_BDIR01000006.1 GCF_001895145.1 Arcobacter sp. LA11
GATGATATTGAAAATACTCAATTACAATCTTCTATTAAAGAAGAGTTAAAAGCTTTAGCTCGTAATTTTGTTATTTACAATCATTCGACTTATTAGGATTTAGAAACTAAATTCAAAGACAATTATAAAACTTGTTAACTTAAGGATATTTTATGGAAATTAGAGGCGAAGAATTTATAAAAAAAGTTCAACTTAAACAAGAAAAAGAAGAGATTGAACAAAGATTAAATGAAATAAACAATGCTGAGTCAATCTATGAGGAACCTGAAAAAACAGTTCCTCCTAGACTTGATAGAGAAATTGAGATTCAAGAAGAACAAGAATACAGTGATATCATGCTTGGTAAATCTCCAACTTCTAATGAAATAAATAAGAAAAAATACCTAGTACTTGGTTTAATTTTAGTAATTTTATTTTTATTAACAATCATAATCATTCGCCTATTAAATAATGATTCTACAAAAGATGACTCTTTTTCTAAATCTCAAAACACAGCTAGTGAAAAAGTTTTAGAAAATGAGAATATTGAAGAACAATATCAAAAAATCATAAATGAAAAATTAAAAAATATAAAAAATGAAAATGAAAAAGAAGTAATCAAAGAAGAAAAAATTGATGAAAAACTAAATCTTCAAAAAATTGAAGAAAAAGAGATTGAAGAAGCAGTTAAAGAAGCAAAACCAGATGTTTTTGAAATAAAAAAGACTGAACCAATCTATGTTCCTCCAAAGAAAAAAGCTTTAGTTGAACCTAAAATAGAAAAAAAAGTTGAGAAAGAAAAGCCAAAACCAATCGTAAAAAAAGAAGTTAAAAAAACTACACCAGTAGTTAAAAAGGCTACTCCTAAGCCGGCTAAAAACTCAAGTATAACAACTTCACCAAAAGGGACATTTGTTCAAGTTGGAGCATTCTCAAAAATGCCAAATAACAAATATCTTAGTGATATAACAAAAAAAGGTTTCAAATATAAAGTATATAAAGTAACAATTAACAATAAATTGTTTCACAAAGTATTAATTGGGCCATATCAATCAAGAGGACAAGCAAAATTAGCAACAGAAAATATTAAGAAAAAACTAAATATTTCTGGAGCATTTATATTAACATTTTAAGGCAAATTATTAATGCAATTTTATTCAAAAGAACTTTTTCTAGATCAATTCACTCCTGTTTCGATCTACGAAAAAGTTAAAAACTTATATAAAAATGAAATCACTTTTTTATTTGAAAGTACAATCAATTCTGCTGATGGGAACTACTCATTTATAGCTATTGGGGAACGTGAAAGAGTTTGGTACGAAAACAATACCTGTTTCTATAAAAATGAAGAAGGAACTGTAAAAGAAGTAGAATCAAATCCACTTAAATTTTTACAAAAATATTATAAAGAGTTTGATAAGCAATTTTATAAACAAAAAGCTGCCGAACTTGGAATTGGTTTAGTTGATGGATTCATTGGCAATATCGGTTATGATATTGGAAAAGAGTTTGAACCAAAACTAAAAGAGTCTATGAATAATTTAATAGACCAATTAAATATTCCAGATTTAGATCTAATAAGGCCAAATATTGTTTTAGGATTTTCTCATAAAACTTCTAAATTAATTATGGTTACTTCAGTTGATTCTAAAAAAGATGATTTAGAAAGAATTGAAAAAGAGTTATTTACTCCATATACATACACACCACTTAAAAAAGCAACTTTGATAGATGAAGGAAAATTCAATTTTACAAAAGAAGAGTTTTTTCAAATGGTTGCAAAATCTAAAGAAATGGTACGTTCAGGTGATGTATTTCAAATTCTTATGTCAAATAGATTTATACAAAAAGCAAAAGTAGACCACTTAAGTTTTTATCGAGCATTAAGAAGTAAAAACCCTAGTCCATATCTATTTTTCTTAGAATATGAAAACTTTTCAATTGCAGGAAGTTCTCCAGAAGTTATGATAAAACTTGTAGATGGACATTTACTTTTAAGACCAATTGCAGGAACAAGAAAAAGAGGGAAAACTTTAGATAAAGATATCGAAATGGAAATCGAACTAATAAATGATGTAAAAGAAAGAGCAGAACATCTAATGTTAGTTGATTTAGGACGTAATGATATTGGACGGGTTGCACGTCCTGGGACAGTAAAAGTTACTGATTTAATGAGAATAGAAAGATACTCACATGTAATGCATATTGTCTCAGATGTTGAAGCTATTATTGATGAAAAATATGACATGTTTGATTTATTTGCTGCTACATTTACAGCGGGAACTATGACAGGAGCTCCAAAAATTAGAGCAATGGAATTAATTGCCCAATTTGAAGGAATAAAAAGAAATTTCTATTCAGGAAGTATTGCATATTTTGGATTTGATGGAAATATGGATAGTGCAATTACTATTAGAACTACAATGCTTACAGAAGATAAAGTAATTTTCCAAGCAGGAGCAGGAGTAGTAGCTGATAGTAAACCAGAAGATGAGTATTTAGAAGTACATAACAAACTTGCTGCAAATATTGCAACATTAAATGATTTAGCATAAAGGATTAAAATTGTTACTTGGAGTAAATATTGACCATATTGCAGTATTAAGAGAAGCTAGAAAAATAAATGACCCAAATCCACTTGATGCACTTGGAATTTGTAAACTTGGGGGCGCTGATCAAATTACTATTCATTTAAGAGAAGATAGACGTCATATACATGATAATGATGCAAAGGTTATAATAGAGCAATCTTCTTTACCAGTAAACCTAGAATGTGCAATTGATGAAGAGATTATTGATATTGTATGCAAATTAAAACCAGCAAGAGCAACACTTGTTCCAGAAAAAAGAGAAGAAGTTACAACAGAAGGTGGTTTAGATTTAGAAGGAAGTTTTGATAGAATTAAAAAAGCTGTAAAAAAACTTCATGAAAATGAAATTGAAGTATCACTTTTTATTGACTCAGATAAAAACATGATTGAATTAAGTTCAAAATTAAAAGTTGAATGGATTGAGCTTCATACAGGAGCTTTTGCAAATATTTATGCAATGCTTCATGGAAACCTTTCAAACTCTCACCATAGTATTAAAGAGTTAGAATTACCTAGAAATGAATTAAAGAAACTACTAAACAACAGTAGAAAAGAGATAAAAAAAGCTGCTAGTTTAGCACAAGAACTTAATCTAAAAGTTGCTGCAGGACATGGATTAAATTATCAAAATGTTACAAAAATTTCTTCAATTAAAACAATAGAAGAGTTAAATATAGGGCAAAGTATTATTGCAAGATCTGTATTTACAGGACTTGAAACAGCAATAAAAGACATGAAAGAACTTATATGAACCAAAAGCCTAACATAGCAATATCTGTAGGTGATTTAAACGGTATAGGCATAGAAATTGCATTAAAATCCCATGAAAAAATATCTACATTATGTAATCCCATTTACTGTATAAATAAAGATATGCTAAAAAAAAGTTCTAAACTTTTAGAAATATCTATTCCAAAAGATTTTAAAACATATAATATCAAAGGTGATTTTGAAATTAAACCAGGGCAAGTTTCTAAACGAGCTGGAAGATTTTCATATGACTCATTTATGGAAGCTATTAATTTAGCAAATAAAGAAAAAGTTTCAGCTATTGTTACTTTACCAATAAACAAAGAATCATGGAACAAAGCTAATATCAAATATAAAGGGCATACTGAAGTATTAAGAGACTTTTTTGGGAAAAATGCAATTATGATGTTAGGCTGTAAAAAAATGTTTGTATCTTTATTTACAGAGCATATAGCTTTAAAAAAAGTTGCTAAAAAAATAGACGAAAAAGATTTAACTCAATTTTTACTAGATTTTTACAAAAGCGTAAAAGCTAAAAAAATCGGTGTATTAGGATTAAACCCTCATGCAAGTGACAATGGTGTTTTAGGTGATGAAGAAGTAGAAATATTCAAAGCAATTAGAAACGCAAATAAAAAACTGAAGAAAGATATTTTCAAAGGGCCTATGGTTCCAGATACAGCGTTTTCACCAATGTCAAGAAAAAACTATAAATACTTTGTAGCAATGTATCATGATCAAGGATTAGCACCATTAAAAGCTTTATATTTTGATCAAAGTATAAATGTAAGTCTAAATCTTCCTATAATAAGAACTTCAGTTGATCATGGAACTGCTTTTGATATAGCTTATAAAAATGATAGAAAGTTAAATACAAAAAGTTATATAAATGCAATCAAAGAAGCTATTATTCTATATGAAAATAGAAAATGACTACTCTTGAATTTTGCCATGAACTAGAATTCTCAAAAATAAACTTTATTGAAAGAAAAATAAAGATAAACCATCCACGAACTATTATAACTGGACCTCCAAAATCTGGTAAAAGTTTTTTAATATTTGATTACTTATCAAACTACAATCAAGAAGATTATATTTATATAGATTTTAGTGATTATAGAAATGAAAAAGATGAAATTGAAAAAAACTTAGAAGAGTATGTTTTTAGAAATAAAATCAAAGTTATTGTTTTAGAAAACTTTGAATTTGATTTTAAAATACCTTTTTGTGAAAGTGTAATAATATCCACAAAACTAGATACAACTTTAAAAGGTTATAAAAAATTATTTCTAACTCCTTTAGATTTTGAAGAGTATTTATTACATGATAAAAAAAATCAAAATATTACACAAACATTTAATAACTATTTGAAAAATGGAAATCTTCCAGGTGTTGTTAATATTGATGAAATACATACTTTTAATAGATTACATGATTTAATAATACTTATAAATAAAGACAAAACATCTCAAGAGATACTAAAGATATTATTTCTAAATATTGATGAAAAAAAGTCCTTAAATCAGCTATATTTAGCCCTTAAAAATAAAATTAAAATATCAAAAGATAAATTTTATGAAGAGTGTAAATATTTTGAAAAAAATAAAATTGTCTATTTTATTGAAAAATATGAACAAAAAAAAGCAACTAAAAAAATATACTCTTATAATCCTGCATTTTTAAGTGCAATTACACATAAAAAGAAATTTAAAAATGAGTTAACAAATATTATCTTTTGTGAATTAATTAATAAATACAAAGATATATATTATTTAGACTATATAGATTTTTTTATACCTTCAAAAAAACTTGCAATAGTTTCAATCCCATTTTTTAACTCTTTTATGATGCAATCTCAATTAAAAAAAATTTATAAGATTGTAGATGAATATAAAATAAAAGAACTTTTTATTATCACAGTATCAAATGATGAGCAATTTTTTCATCAAAATATAGAAGTAAATGTTTTGCCATTTTATGAATGGTCATTAAGCTAATATGATATTAATTAACTATTTTTTTAGGAATTTTTAGATAAAATCGCACAATAATTAAAGGAACACTATGAATAAAAGAGTACTAGTAAAATTTTCTGGTGAAGCGTTAGCTGGTGATGAGGGTTACGGTATAAACACTCAAATCTTAGATTATATTGCCGAAGAGATTAAAGATTTAGTAAATAATGATATTGAAGTTGGAATAGTTATTGGTGGAGGAAACATTGTTCGTGGTGTTACTGCTGCTGCTGATGGTGTTATTAAAAGAACAAGTGCTGACTATATGGGTATGTTAGCTACTGTTGTAAATGGTATTGCTATGCAAGAAGCCTTAGAACATAAAGGTTTGAGTGCAAGATTACAAACAGCTATTAAAATGGAACAAATTGCTGAACCATTTATTGTAAGAAAAGCTATGAGACACTTAGAAAAAGGTCGAGTTGTAATTTTCAGTGCTGGTACAGGGAACCCTTACTTTACAACTGATACTGCTGCAACATTAAGAGCAACAGAAATTGATGCTTCAATGTTAATTAAAGCAACAAAAGTTGATGGTATTTATGATAAAGACCCTATGAAGTTTGAAGATGCGGTTAAATTAGATACAATTTCTTATGACCAAGCATTAGAAGACCATATTAAAGTTATGGATGATACTGCAATTGCTTTAGCAAAAGATAATCAACTGCCAATAGTTGTTGCTAATATGAATGAAAAAGGGAACTTATTAAGTATAATCAAGGGTGATTATACAAAATGTTCAATTGTAAAATAATATAAAAGGAATATAATGAGATTAGAAGAACGAATGTCAAAAGCTTTAAAAAGAACAAATAACGATAGATATATTCTTGCTATTGCTGTTGGGCAAAGAGCAGATGAATTAAGTAAAGGTGCAAAACCTTTATTAGAACAAAATACACAAAATATGAAATATACTGATATTGCAATTGATGAAATTGCAGAAGGTCTTTTAAAGATTGAAGGATTAGTAAATAAAGAATAATTGTAAAAGTAAAATTTTTTACAATTATTAAGGGAAAGAATGGATCCTTTTATTCAAAAAATAGAGAGCATCAACAATATTGATG
Source organism: Arcobacter sp. LA11 (assembly GCF_001895145.1). NCBI lineage: Bacteria > Pseudomonadati > Campylobacterota > Epsilonproteobacteria > Campylobacterales > Arcobacteraceae > Arcobacter > Arcobacter sp. LA11. Next base: position 6,409 of record NZ_BDIR01000006.1, read on the forward strand.
ATGCTGTCTCACTTCTGCAAAATGAAGCTAGTATTACTCCAAAACTTCAAGAAATTGTTGATTTCACAATCCAAGCACATGAAGGTCAGTTTAGGAAAAGCGGTGAACCTTATTGTGTTCATCCAATATTAGTTGCCTCTATTGCTTCACACTTTTCAAACGAAGAAGATATTATTGCAACTGCACTTTTACATGATGTTGTAGAAGATACAAAATATGATTTAGATTTTGTAAAGAATAAATGGGGTGAAGACATTGCTCATATGGTTGATGGTCTTACAAAAATTGATGAAATTAGAGAGCATGAATTAATACCTTCAAGTTCAAATAAAAAATTACTATCTTCAGCAATGACTTTTAGAAAAATGCTTATTGCATCAATTGATGATGTAAGAGTTTTAGTAGTAAAACTTTGTGATAGACTTCATAATATGTTAACACTAGCAGCTTTGCCTGCAAATAAACAACTAAGAATAGCAGAAGAGACTCTTGTAGTTTATGTTCCAATTGCTCATAGACTCGGTATATCAACAGTTAAAAATACGCTTGAAGACTTAGCATTTTTTTATATATACCCAGAAGAATATAAAAGAATTGATGATTTTATAAAAGAACATCAGCATGCAATACAACTTACATTTAATAAGTTTATATCATCAACAAAAAATCTATTAGAAAAAAATGGTTTTGATTTAAATAAAGTTCAAATATTTTCTAGAATAAAACACTATTACTCTATATATTTAAAAATGCAAAGAAAAGGTGTAAGTATGGATGAAGTACTTGACCTTTTTGCAATTAGGATTTTAGTAGATAATGATATTGACTGTTATAAAATCTTAGGATTTTTACACTTAGAATATAAACCTTTGATTTCTAGATTTAAAGATTATGTATCAACTCCAAAAGAGAATGGTTATCAAACTATTCATACAACAGTATTTTACAATTCAAAAATTTATGAAGTTCAAATCAGAACTTTTGAAATGAATAAAGTTGCAGAATATGGGATTGCTGCTCACTGGATGTATAAAAGTGGAGCAAAACAGCAACCAAATCTTAATTGGCTTAAGTCATTAGAATACTCAAATGACAATATTGAAGAATTTTATGCAGATACAAAAGAAGATCTTTATTCTGAAGAAATTGTAGTATATTCACCACACGGAGATACTTTTAATTTGCCTAGAGGTTCTACTGCCTATGACTTTGCATATGCAGTTCATACTGATGTTGGGAAAAATGCCATAGAGTGTTATATTAATAAAGTGAAAAAACCACTTTTAACAGAACTACATAGTTCTGATATTGTAGCTATTAAAACTGTTGATTATGCAATTCCTAGATGTTCATGGAATGATATGGTTAAAACAAACCGAGCAAAAAAACAAATAAGACTTTTATGTTCTCAAAGACAAAAAGAAATTGATGAGTTAAGTGGAAGAAATATTGTTAATACAGTTTTTTCAAAATATATCAAAAATATAACATCAATAATAAAAACTGATTCTTTACATAAAATACCTCAAATACTTGATTATTTTAAACACGTTAAACATCAAATTGAGAAAAAAATCATTAAAGAACAAGGTTTTGTAGCTAGATTTAAAATATATACAAGTAAAATCAAAAAACATAAATTTGACAATATACTTATATATTCGAATTTTAGTATAAATTCTGTATCATTTGACCACTGTTGCCACCCCAAATTTGCCGATGAAATCGTAGCTTTTAAGGATGGAAATAAAGCTTTAATTCATCACAAAATGTGTGATAAAGCTTATAAAAAAATCATGTCTACAGATGATATGCTATTTTGTAAATGGACAAAAGACACTTTGTATCATTATAAAATGGTTGTAAGTTTACCAAATACTAAAGGTGAATTAGCAAGATTATTAAGTTATATGAGCCAATATGAAGGATATATTCTATCTGTTGATTATGGTAGAGAAAAACATTCATATAGACAATATTGTGATATAGAATTTGAAGTAAATAATTCAAATATAGAAGAAGTAAGAAGAATCATCGAGAAAAAAGCAAAAGTAATTGAGTTTTTTTCAAAAAAAGATGCATATAATAAATAGGAAGAGAAGAGGATAAATGGAAGAGAAAATCAAAGAGGCCCTAGCTGAAATACAAAGAGGAACAGCTGAAATAATTGATTTAGAAGGTATTGAAAAATTATTAAAGAACTATTATGAAAATGGTGTTAACTTCTACGTCAAAGCAGGTTTTGATCCTACTGCACCTGATTTACATTTAGGACATACTGTACTTATTCAAAAGCTTGCTACATTCCAAAGATTTGGAGGAATTGTTCAATTTCTTATAGGAGATTTTACTGCAACAATAGGTGATCCTACAGGTAAAAGTGAAACAAGAAAAGTTTTAAGTGAAAATGATGTTCTAGAAAATGCGAAATCATATAAAGAACAAGTATTTAAAATTTTAGACCCAGAAAAAACTGAAGTAATGTTTAACTCTAAATGGTTAAAAGAATTAGGAACAGGAGGAATGATTTCACTTGCGTCAAACTTAACAGTTGCAAGAATGCTTGAACGTGATGATTTTGCTAAAAGATATGCATCAAACACTCCAATTGCAGTAAGTGAATTTACATATCCATTACTTCAAGGTTATGATTCAGTTGCTATGAATACGGATATAGAACTTGGAGGAACAGACCAGAAGTTTAATTTACTTATGGGAAGAACTTTACAAAAAGCTTATAATACTGGAAAACAACAAGCAGTATTAATGATGCCAATTCTTGAAGGATTAGATGGAATTCAAAAAATGTCAAAATCCTTAAATAATTATATTGGTGTAACAGATGAAGCTTTTGATATGTTTGGAAAGGTACTATCTATTTCAGATGAACTTATGTGGAGATATTTTGAACTTCTTTCAACTAGATCTTTAAAAGAGATTGAGCAATTACAAGAAGGTGTGAAAAATAAAACTTTACATCCAAAAGATGTAAAAGATTCTCTTGCTATTGAAATTGTTGATAGATTTCATGGAGAAGGTTCAGGGGAAACTGCAAAAGCAGAGTTTAAAAAAGTATTTGCAAAAAAAGATATACCAACAGATATACCAGAATATGAACTTGAAAGTGGTATTTGGATTTGTCAAGCTTTAGTTGATAGTAAATTAGTTAATTCAACTTCACAAGCAAGACGTGATGTAAAAGCAAATGCAGTTAGTTTAAATCAAGAAAAAGTAAATGATGATAAACTAAATTTAGAAGCTGGGGAATACATTTTACAAAAAGGTAAAAAGAATTTCGCTAAGATAATAATAAAATAAAAGGCCAGTTTTGAAAATAGGAAAATATGAAATAAAACATCCAATTATACAAGGTGGAATGGGTGTTGGAATTAGCTGGGACCAATTAGCTGGAAATGTTAGTAAAGAAGGTGGCCTTGGAGTTATCTCTTCAGTAGGTACTGGTTATTACCGAAATAAAAGTGAAAATGTACATGTTGAAATGAGAAAAGATAAACCAAAAGATGTTATGAACTTTTACTCTAGAGATTCTTTTTTTGAAATTGTAGAAAATGCAAGAAAAATTTGTGGAGATGCTCCTTTAGCTTGTAATATTTTATATGCATGTAATGACTATGGAAGAATGGTAAAAGATGCTTGTGAAGCAGGTATAAATATTATCATTACAGGAGCTGGATTACCTACAAATATGCCAGAATTTACACAAAATTACCCAGAAGTTGCACTAGTTCCAATTGTATCTTCTGCACGTGCTTTAAAGCTAATCTGTAAAAAATGGAAAAAATATAACAAAGTTCCAGATGCAATTATTGTTGAGGGTCCTTTAAGTGGTGGACACCAAGGATTTAAATATGAAGACTGTTTTAAAGAAGAGTTCCAATTAGAGAATATTGTAGGTCCAGTTATTGAAGAATCAAAAAATTGGGGTGAAGATATTCCAATTATCGCAGCAGGTGGAATTTGGGATAAAAATGACATTGATAAATTTATTGACATGGGTTGTACTGGAGTACAAATGGCAACAAGATTTATTGGAACATTTGAATGTGATGCCGATGCTACATTAAAGAATGTATTATTAAATGCAAAAGAAGAAGATATTAAATTAGGAAAATCTCCTGTAGGATTACCAGCAAGAAGAGTTGTTACTAATTTACAAACTTCAATAGAAAATGATACTGCACCAAAAGTACAATGTATTTCGAACTGTGTTGCACCATGTAATAGAGGTGTAGAAGCGAAAGCCGTTGGATATTGTATTGCTGATAGATTGGGTGCTGCCTACCAAGGTGATTTAGATACAGGACTTTTCTTTACTGGTTCAAATGGTTATAAATTAAATAAAATCATTTCTGTTCATGAATTAATGGAAAAACTAACAAAAGGAGAATAAAATTTTTAATAAATTTATTCTCCTAGTTCTTCTATTTTTATCTTTTAACTTTCTTCATGCAAATGAAAACTTATTGCGTGAATATAATAATGCTCGAGTAGGATATTTAAAAGCTGTCCTAAATAATAATCAAGACTTAGAAATAAAAAACCTAAAGATTCTAGTTTCATCTGGAAAGAAATTAAAAAAAAATATTACTAAATATGAAAAAGAGTTAAAGAAATACAACGGTACAATCAATAATAAATCAAGAATAGAACCTATAAAAATAACAAAGCCTATTAAAATTAAGAAGATTACTAAAATAAAAAAACCTAAAATTTCTAAAATAGATACAAATAAATCACAATATACAATAAAATCAGTAGTTTCAAAAGATAATAAAATCACTATAGAATTTAATACAAATATAACAAAAGACTATGTAAGATTTTTCGAAAAAAAAGTCAAAAATGCAAATCAAGATATATATGATATAAAAGGACGTTTTAAAGATGCACATCCTACAAAATTAAGAATATCTGGTGTAAAACAAATTGTTATAAAACAAGAGAAATACAACACTCTTAGAATTTTATTTGAGGATAAAATAAATCTAAAAACGGTATATAGTGTAAATAAAAAAAGACTTACAATAAGTGTATTAAACTTAAAAAACAAATCATCAAAAAAAAGTACAAGTAAAGCAAAAATATCAAAATCTCCAAAAGTTATTAAAACTGGTCAAAATAGAGTCATAGTACTTGATGCAGGACATGGAGGGAAAGATGTTGGTGCAGTTGGAAAAGGAAAGAGATATGAAAAAGTTGTTGTATTTAAAGTAACCAAATACTTAGAGTCTATTTTAAAAAAAAGAGGCTATAAAGTTTATTTAACAAGAAACAATGACCGATTTATAAAAGTAAAAAATAGAACTATATTGGCAAATAAAAAGAAAGCTGATATATTTTTATCTATCCATGCAAATGCAGCACACAAAAGTAGAATTCATGAAGCAAGAGGAATAGAAACATTTTTTCTAAGTCCTGCAAGAAGTGAGAGAGCAAAAAGAGTTGCAGCAAAAGAAAATAAATCAGATATAAGAACAATGAGTTATTCAACAAAAAATGTATTTTTAGAATCTTTAAATAGACCAAGAATAACAGCTTCGCAAAAACTTGCTATTGATACACAAAGAAATATACTATTTACTGCAAGATCATTATATAAAGATGCTGTGGATGGTGGAGTTAGAGAAGGTCCTTTTTGGGTTCTAGTTGGAGCTCAAATGCCATCAATTTTAATTGAGATTGGTTATATATCACATAAAGAAGAAGGTCGAAGATTATACGAGACTAGGTATCAAAAAAAATTAGCTCTTGGTATTGCTAATGGAATTGATTCTTATTTTGCAAAAAATCCTTAATCTCAGAGACTAATTCAATTTGTTTCTTTTTTATATTAGGTAACTCTTTTATATCAAAAAATTTAACTTTTGAGTTTTCCCATGACAAATAATTATCATGTAATTTTTCATCTAAAAAGTAATCGTCAAGACCTTTTATTTTATTAGCATTTACAATCCAAATACCAACATCTTTTTCATTATTCTCTTGATAAAAATAGTCTTCAAAAAGATAAGTTTCTACTTTAATTGAACACTCTTCATGAAACTCTCTTTTTGCACACTCTTTTGCAGTTTCAGTTCCACTTTGCATACCTTTTAAACAACCCCATTTATCAAGGCTTTTTACAGACTTACATAACAAAACTTTAATAGATTTTTTTTCTATCTTATAAAGTAAAATTCCATATGCTTTTATCTTTTCCATTATATTTTATTCTTTTTCCTATAAATTATAAATGATATCAAGAACCACCCTAGCATTGGCAATAATAATGAAAATTCTGGTTTCATTACACCACTATTTGAAAACTTATATAACATAAAGAAAACACCCCAAACTATTAATGTTCCAAAAATAGAAAATGATGTAAAAGAACCAATATTAAAAAATCTTCTATTATATGAAGTATACACAAAAATAAGCATTATCAAGGGTAAAATAAAAAGGGGAATTACAATTTCATAATAAATTGCAGCTCTAATTTTATCTGTATTAACATTTTGTTTTGACAATAAATCTAAAGCTGAAATAGCATCAATAATTGAAAAACTAGACTTTTCTTCATATACATTATCCAAAATTTTTGGTTTAAACCCTTCTAATGTATTTAAAAATTTTTCATATCTTACTTCTAATTTAGAAGTTTCAAAATTTAACTCTTTTGGTTTCTTTACTATTTTTGCATCTACAACATACCATTTATCATTTTGAAAATAGGCTTTCTTAGCAATAATTGTTTCAACAATGTCATCATCTTTTATTTTATAAATATGAATATCTTCTGCTTGTTTTTTAAGAGGTAATAACTTTTTAAAGTAAATATAATTATCATCATATTTTAAAAAAATATCTGATTTTGTATTTGTAAAATAATTTCCATCTAAAATTTTCTTTTTCTGTTCATAAGAATAAGCCATAGGAGTCATTTGTATTGACATAAGAACTAATAACAAGACAACTGAAACTAATACAACTGGTGAATAAATATTAAATCTCTTCGCACCTAAAGATGTAAAAGCAACTAACTCATTGTTTCTCACAAATATAACTAAGGTTAAAATCCAACCAAAGACTAAAGATAATGGCAAAGTAAGTGTTAGTGTAAAAAATCCATTATACATTAAGTATAAAAGTTGTAAGTTGGCAGAACTAGGCAAGTCTTTAGAGTTTTGTAAAAAATCCATTCCAACAAAAAAAAGTTGTAAAGATACTAAAACAATAATAAAATTTAATAGATATTTTTTTAAAATATATTTGGTTAATATGCTCATTTATTTCAATGTAAATTTTGATTTTACTTCAACAATATCATCACTTTTAAGTGCATCTATTGCTTTAATAGTATGAGAGATTATACCTTCTAATTTATTTAATTCTTCTTTTGAAAAGTTTGATAATACATAATTTGCTACATCTGCTTTATTTTCTGGTTTACCAATACCAATTCGAACTCTTATATAATCTTTTCCTATATGAGAATCAATTGATCTTAAACCATTGTGTCCGCCATGGCCACCACCAATTTTAAACTTTACAGTTCCAAATGGTAAATCTAAATCATCATGTATTACAATAATATCTTCCATATCAATTTTATAATATTCTTTGATAGAAACTATACTATCACCTGAGTGATTCATATAAGTTTTTGGTTTAACAAATAAGTTGTATCCTGATTTTAAAACATCTGCTTGAAAGTTAGCTTTGTTTATATTTGAAGTTGTAAGACTTTTAGTTATCTCATCGATAACTAAAAAGCCTACATTGTGCCGTGTTAATTGGTATCTTTCACCAATATTGCCAAGACCTACTATTAAATGCATTACTAATTACTTAGCTTTAATAACACCTACAACAGGAACTCTTGGGTCTAAGAAACACTCAACACCTTCTGGCATTACTAAATCTCTTACTAAGATTGAGTGACCAGTATCAAGGTCAGCTACTTGTAAGTTGAAAGCTTGTGGTAAGTTTTCAATTGTACATTTAACTGGAACTCTCTTTTTATGGTAAATGAAAAGACCTTTATTTTTAAGACCTTTTGGTGTACCTTCAACAGCTACAGGAACTTTATAAGAAGTTCTTACACCTGGTTGAGCAACCATTAAATCAACATGTAATAAATCAGAAGTAATTGGACATTTTTGATACTCTTGTACTACTACTTTTAAAACTGTTCCACTAACATTTACATCAAATGCAATTGTTTCTTTATTTCTTAAATATTTAATGAAATCATTCTTTTTGAATGCTGCACTAACGTTTTCTAAACCTTTTCCGTAGATATTTGCTACTAAGTAACCATCTCTTCTTAAAGTTTTAGTTGCTTGTTTTGTCATACTATCTCTTACGATACCCTCTAACATAACGATCCTTTGTGTTTTTATTTGAGGCGTGATTATATAAAAAGTTTTATAAAAGTTAGTTTAATGAAACTATAAGTTTTATTTTTTATTTATGTTTTTAATATAATAATAAAGAGATTTTAATTCATCATCAGTTAAAAAATACGTAGGCATTACTTTTGATTCAGTTTTATCAGCTTTCATTTTTTCTACAAATTTCTCAAAACTTACTTTATTTATTGCCGGTACAACAATTGATTTTTCTACAAGTTTTTTTGTTTTTTTATCTATTTCTTTATACTTAGCAATGACTACACTTTTATCTGCTTTTTTATGACATTTAATACAACCAACACCTCTTGGATTTTTATAAAGCATTTCACCATATTCAAGTTGAGTGATAAAAGAATTATCTATCTCTTGAGCAGTAGAAAAAGAGACTAAAAAGAACATCAAAAGAAGGTGTTTCAATCTTAACCTTTATGTAAAAAAATTTTGGATATTATATCAACCTAAAATTAAATAAATATGAGGCTAAAAATCAATGACAGTACTTGACGGTAAAGCATTATCAAATAAAATAAAAGAAGAAGTAAAAGTTGAAGTTGAAGAACTTCAAAATAAAACACATATTACTCCAGGACTAGCTGTAATTTTAGTAGGGAATGACGCAGCAAGTGCAACTTACGTAGGGATGAAAGCAAAATCATGTAAAAATGCAGGAATTTATTCTGTTGTACATGAAATGCCAGATACAATTTCACAAAATGAAATATTAGATATTATTGACAGAATGAATAAAAATCCAAACCTCGATGGAATTTTAGTTCAACTACCACTACCTCCACAAGTTGATACAACAACTATCTTAGAAGCAATTGACCCACAAAAAGATGTTGATGGTTTCCATCCATACAATGTAGGAAGAATGGTATCTAACCTTGATGCATTTTTACCAGCAACACCTTTTGGTGTTATGAGAATGCTTGAAGAGTACAACATTGATTTAGTTGGAAAAAATGTATGTATCATTGGAGCATCTGATATAGTTGGAAAACCAATGGCAGCACTTATGATAAATGCAAAAGCTACTGTTCAAGTTTGTAACTCAAAAACTAAAGATTTAAAATCACATACACTAAATGCAGATATTCTAATAGTTGCAGCAGGAAGAGTAAATTTAGTATCAGAAGATATGGTAAAAGAAGGTGCAATTGTTGTTGATGTTGGTATTAATAGATTAGAAAGTGGAAAGCTTGTTGGTGATGTTGATTATGAAGCTTGTAAAGATAAATGTTCATACATTACTCCTGTACCTGGGGGAGTTGGTCCAATGACTATCGCAATGCTTTTAAAGAATACAGTTAAAGCTGCAAAATTAAGAGAAAAAAGAGAAAATAATTAATGTTAAGAAAACTATATAACTGGTCTAGTTCATGGACTGGTACAATTGTAATTGTTCTAACAATTATATTTTTTATTGCACAAGCATTTGTTATTCCAAGTGGAAGTATGAAAAATACTTTACTAATAGGTGACATGCTTTTTGTTAAGAAATTTTCATATGGAGTTCCAACGCCAAGAATACCATGGATTGAATTACAAGTATTACCTGATTTTAATGATAATGGACATTTAATAGAAGGCAATAGGCCAAAACGTGGAGATATTGTAGTATTTAGATATCCAAAAAATGACTCGATTCATTACGTAAAAAGAGCTGTTGCAACTGGTGGTGATATTATTATGTTAAATAATAAAGATCTGTATTTACATCCAGTAGAAGGGAATGAATACGTTAAAGAAAACTACCCAAAAGAGAATATTGTAGAAGCTGGTGGAAAACTTTTTGTCAAAAACCCTTATAAACTTGAACACCCAGGTATTCATAATGACCCTAAAGTAGTAAAAGATGGATTACAACCTTATCAACTATTTGATATGAGACCTATTCAAATACCTGAAGATGAAACTTTTATGATGGGAGATAATAGAGACCATTCTAATGACTCAAGATTTTGGGGAACAGTTCCGTATAAATATGTAGTAGGTAAACCTTGGTTTATTTATTTCTCATGGAGTAAAGACAAAGTTATTAGATGGGATAGAGTTTTTAGAACTGTTAGTAGTTTAGAAGAAGATATGTCTGGAAAAGAATTAGAAATCAACCATGAAAAAGGAATTTATTAAAATGAAATATTTTATAGCAGCTGACCATGCAGGTATTGATATTAAAGCTTATGTAAAAGAACTATTCGAAGCAAGAGGTCATGAAGTAATTGACTTAGGACCAAATACTAAAGATAGAGTTGATTATCCAGATTTTGCTGCAAAACTTTGTAAAGAGGTATTATCAAATGAAAATAGCAAAGGTATTTTAATTTGTGGTTCAGGTATTGGCATGTCAATGGCAGCAAATAAATTTGATGGAATTAGAGCTGCACTTTGTCATAACGAATACTCAGCACAAATGGCAAGAGAACACAATGATGCAAATGTTATTTGTCTAGGAGAAAGAGTTTCTGGATTTGGTATAGTTGAAGCTATTATTGATGCATGGGATAAAGCCTCTTTCGAAGGTGGAAGACATGAAGGCAGAGTAGAAAAAATCAATAAACTTTTTGGAAGTTGTAGAGCTTAAATAAGGAATATTTATGAGAGAACCATGGGTAGCATATGTAGTTGTAGGAGTTGTTGTTGCACTAATGATGCTAGGCAAAAAAATGATGTTCTTTTCTGATGATGGAACAAATAATAAAGACAAAAAAGATAACTAATGATAAACCCTAAGATAATTGATTATGTATTTTCTTCAGCTTCTATTCAAAGGTGGAATGATTATCCACGGATGGTTGAACTAGTTGAATTAGATAAACAAGCTCATAAATTTATTATTGCATATTTTATTGCAAAATTTGAAAAAGATATAAACTATACACACTTGATTGAAGCAGGTATTTATGAATTTTTACGAAGAGTAGTTGTAACAGACATACGTCCAGATGTATTTAGAAATGCTTTACAAAAAAGAGCCAAAGAGATAAATTCTTGGGTTATTGCGAATTTAAATACTTCATTAAAAGATATTGATAACGGAAACTTTTTACAAAAATTTGAAGACTATTTAAATAATCCAAATATGTATAAAAAAGAACGCTTTATATTAAAAGCTGCTTCATATTTATCTACAAAATGGGAGTTCTCAATTGTATATCAAACTTCAGCTTTTCTTTCAGATATTGAAGATGTTAAAAAAAGTGTAGAAGAAGAGATTGAGGATTATTACGAATTAATTGGTGTTCGTAAAATTGCTTTAAATAAAAAGCTTGCAAAAATTGTTGACTTAAGTGGAAGACTTAGATTTCAAAAAAGATGGGCTCAAACACCAAGAGTTCCAGAAACATCGGTACTAGGTCACATGCTTACAGTTGCAATATTTTCTTACTTTTATTCACTTGAAGTAAATGCTTGTGATAAAAGGTTAGAAAACAACTTTTTTGTTTCATTATTTCATGATTTACCAGAAGCACTAACTAGAGATATCATTACACCTGTGAAATATTCAGTGGATGACTTATCAGATATAATTGCAGAATATGAAATCAAAAAAATAAATGAAGAAATATTACCAAATATTCCAAACTCGATGCATGATGACTTTTGTTATATCCTAGGTTTATTTGAAGATGGAAAAGATGAATTTGAAAATAGAATCTATGAAAATAAAATTGAAAAAGTTGAAGATGTATCAAAATATAATATGGATAAATACAATGCTATAGATGGTGTAGCACTTAAACAGTGTGATAAACTTTCTGCCTTTGTTGAAGCCTCATTATCTATTTCTCATGGTATAAAATCAAAAGAGTTAGTAAATGGTAAAAAACAAATTATGAAAGGTCTTAAAGAAGTTCAAGGAATAAACTTCTTAGAAATTGCAAAACAAATAGACGAAGAGTTCTGTACTACAGGACAAACTCAAGTTAGAATGGATTTTGATTAATATTTTCATTTGTTTTTTATCATCACTTGATATAATCATATCATTAGAATTATGAGGTTAGTATGATATCAATAGAAGTTTTACTTACATTTACAGCGGCAGCTATGTTAATGAATATTTCCCCTGGTCCATCAAATTTATATGTTATGGCAAGAGCTATTGCTCAAGGTGTAAGAGGTGGTATTGTTGCTGCAATGGGATTAGCTGTTGGTAGTATGATTCATGTATTTGCAACCGTACTTGGATTATCTGCACTTTTTAAATACTCACCAACTCTTTATACTATAGTAAAACTAGCAGGTGCGGCTTATTTAATTTATTTGGGATATTGTTATTGGAAAAATAGTAATTCTATGAATAATGAAAAAGTTATAAAAACAAATACAAAACCATTGATGACTGTTTTTAAAGAGAGTATTATTGTTGAAGTAACAAATCCAAAAACAGCTCTATTTTTTATTGCATTATTACCTCAATTTGTTTCTCCTGAAACTGGGTCAATTTCATTACAACTTTTTATTTTAGGTCTAATTGTAACAATTACGGCAATACCTTGTGATATTCTTGTTGCTATATTTTCTAGTAAAATTTCGTCTTGGTTACTTAAAAATAAAAAAGCGCAAATAATTCAAGAAAGAGTATCTGGTTCAATATTATTTGGAATGGGTTCTTTTATTGTTACAGAGGAAGCAATAGCTGTAAATCATTGATATAATTATCATAGTTTTAATCTAAATATCGGTAAAATCCTATTAAATTTAAAAAATGGATTATAGTTAATGGCAAAGATTACAATTGATGTAAATGATAAAAATTTACCTACAGTTTTAAATATACTTGAAAATTTGAAATCTGAATTAATAACAAACTTATCAGTAGATACAAAAAATAAAGTTAAAAAAGATATTAAACCTGTATCCTCATCTATGGGGAATCAAAGTAATAAAAGATATTTATCTAAAGATGCTTACAAACAAAAATTAAATCAAAAACCTGAAGAAGATGAATTTTTACCTAAAACTACTTCAACAGGTAAGTATTTATCAGCAAATGATTTTAAAAACAGATTAAAAAAAAGGAAATAGATTATGCAAATTATGGTATTTGCTTTAGTATTAATTGCATTAGCTGCATTTATAATATATAAAGTTAACAATAAATTCGAAACTAAAGAGATTGTTATTTTATTATCAGTCGTTATTATTACAATTATAACAGTAGTTTTTTTATCAAATAAACAAGAAGAAATAGTACCAAAGATTTTTAAAGAAAAGTATGAGAAAGAAAAAAATGTAAATATTTTAAAATTGTCATTTGAGAGATTGAACAATAAAAATGTTAGTTCAAAAGTTAATTTTCTTTATACTTTTGACTATATTATTAAAAAAGATGGAAAAGAATTATTTTGTACTGCTAAGGAAGTTAGAGTTAAAAAAATTGAAGATGAATATATTTTTGAAAATTTAAATACATTAAAAGAAGATTGTAATACAAAACAGTGATATAAAAAATATATAGAAAAGGTATATACCTTTTCTATGCTCCACCACCTACTTCAGACTTTAAATCACCATGAATGTCATTATGAGGAATACTATCATTAACATCCTCTGCTTTACGTAAAGCATCAATCACATCTTCTAAATTTTCATAAGGAATTTCAATTAATCCTGTTCTTTTACCATTTTCAACTCTATGAATTCTTGCAACAGGACTACTAAATTCACCATATGGTTTTTCCACATGTGTAATAGTGATTTTGTCTTCTCTAAAATACTGTGATAATACAACATCTTTAACTTTTATATATTCAGCCATGAACTTATCCTTATATTAAATTTTATAGTATATTATATCATAAAGTTTATTATAAGTTTAAGTTAGATTTAAATTTAATTTTTTTGTTTAAGACTATTGATTATAGACTCTATATTTTCAATCCTATTTAAAGGATGAGGATGTGTGGCAAATATATATGAAAATTCACTACTTTTATCTATATTATTTATTCTTTCAAAAAAGCTCTTAGCGTCTGTCATATCTTTTAGAGAACAGAACATCAAATTCAAACCATTTTTATCAGCTTCAAACTCCTGTTCTTTTGAATATTTAGAATTTGTTATTTGAAAGGAACTACTTGATAAAAAATTCATATCACTAGGTAAAATTAAGTTCAATCCCATCATTACGATACTTTGTCCAAATCTTTTTAAATGATCTTTATTTATATAGTGTCCTAATTCATGACCTAGAATAAAATATAGTTCATTATCACTTTTTGCATTTTTTAGAAGTTCAGAAGTTACTATTATAGTTCCACCAGGTAAAGCAAATGCATTTTGTATATCAGATTCTAAAACTCTTACTTTTAAATCATTTTTTAAAGAAGTACATAATTTTAAATCTTCAAGAATTTTACTAAGTTTTTTATCTTCAGTTGTATTATTAATATCAAAATCTATAAAAGTCAAAAGCTTTTTTTCATTTTCATAGGATAAGTTTGTAACAATTAAATTACTCAAACCAATTAAACTAAAATAGACTATTGCAAATAAAACTAGAAATGAAAACAAAAATTTAAATGTCTCAAAAAAAATATTGTTTTTTGAAACATTTACACTTTCATCAGGTAGCTTTTGGATATATTTCATTAGTAAATAGCTGTACCATAAGCTATAACTTCAACTGAACCTACTCCACCTTTTGCATTTTTTGATATCGAACTAGTTTCTACTTTTACATTCGCTATTTCTTTAGAATCTAAAGCTTGTTCCTTCATTCTTAAAATGGCTTCTCTTCTAGCTCTGTCTAATAATGTTTCATAGGTTTGAATATTTCCACCAAAGAAGTTTACTAATGCTGCGAAAAACTGTTTAAAGTAATCAATTGAAACAACTACATTTCCACTCACAAGTTTCACTTCGTTAATATTTTCTATAGTAGCTCTTTTAAAAGTATGAATAGGTAAAAAAAGATATTCTTCTTCTCTTTTTTTAATTGAAGTAAAATGTCTTCGTTCAGCAATTGAACCAAAAATAAACCCAAGTATAATAAGTACAACAATAATGACTAAATCATAATACATACTAAATCTTTACTGCTGTTCCATACACATATAATTCTGCAGCACCAGAAGATACAGAGGAAGTAGAAAATCTAACGTTGATGATTGCATCAGCACCTAAAGATTGTGCTTGTTCTTCCATTCTTTTTATTGCTTCTTCTCTAGATTCACCAAGAAGCTCAGTATATGCTTTTAACTCACCACCAAAAATATTTTTAATTCCTGATAGCAAATCTTTACCAAAATGTTTAGCCCGAACTGTTGAACCTGACACAATACCTAAATGCTCTTTTATCTCTTTTTCAGGGATATAATCTATATTTGTAATTATCATTTATCTTCCTAATTTATAATTAGGAGAATTATATTAAAGTATCTCTTTATTGGGGTTTAAAAGACTTCGTAGTTTTACATACATGAGGGAATAAACAATTATCACAATCAGGGCTTATAGCTTTACAAGTATACCTTCCAAATAAAACCATGGCTTGATGAAAAATATGTAAATCATCTTTTAGTTTCTTCACTAAATCAGCTTCTGTTTTTTCTACAGTTTTCTCATATGAAAGACCAAGCCTATGAGATACTCTAAAAACGTGTGTATCCACAGCCATAAGATTTGCACCTTCAAACTCAATCATAAATACATTTGCAGTTTTATTTCCAACACCTGCAAGTTTCATAAGCTCTTTTTGAACATGAGGAATATCGCCGCCATAATTAGTAATTACACTTTGAGCCATTTTGATAATATTTTTTGATTTATTATTAAAAAAAGAACATGATTTAAGTAAATCTTTTACATCTTCAAGATTTGCATCTGCAAGTTCAAAAACAGAAGGATACTTTTCAAAAAGTGCGGGAGTTATAATATTTACTCTTTTATCAGTACATTGAGCAGAAAGGATAATTGCAATAAGTAATTCATAATCATTTTTATACTCCAACTCTGTAACAGCATCATTGTATTTTTCTTGAAATGCTTCTTTAATAATCTGAATATCTTCTTTTGTTGCTTTTTTTAATCTTGGCAAGTTTTTCTTCCTATATAAAATGTTTGTAAAATTGTAATGAGTTTTTATTAAAACTAAGTTATACTCTTTTTTATAATTATGGAAATTATAACTAAAGAGATGACCTTTTTAAAGGATGTAATTATTAAAAAAAATTTCTACTTGCTCTTACTACCAAATTTATTACTTGGGGCAGGACAAGGTACTCCATACTATATAAGTATTCCGGGTTTGATACTATCAGTATTTATAATTACACTAATTAAAATAAATTTTTATAAAAAAATTTTTATTTTGAAAAAAATATACCAGTTTAAATTATTCCTCGCATCAAATACAATATCTACAGTAATAATTTTACTTTTAGGAATTTCTTATTTAGTAAATTCTAATACTAACGATATGTTATTCTTAATTCTATTACCACTCATTTTCACAATAATAGAAGTGACTTCTTATAAATATATTTTTAAAAGACCTATTAACTTTACTTTTAAATTAACTATTAACATATTTCTTATTAACTTATTTTGCTTATTAATATTTATTTGTAGTTTATCTTTTTTAATAATTTCATGGACATTAGTCACTTATCAGTAAATAACTTATTATATTAATATAATATGATAAAGTTATGTATAATTACTAATACAATAAAGATAATGTATTTATATGATTTTTATAAAAAAGATATTAAATGATTGAATATAAACCATATATAGAAATGCTATTACTAATAATTCCTATACCTTTTATAATTTATTTAATTCACATTATTTTCAAAGAAAATAAAGAAAAAAATGACAACTCTACCTCATCTAATCATGGAGATGGAAGTAGAGCAAATCCACATAATTATCATTCATGTAATTTCAGTGGTGAAGGAGATTCTGGTTTATAAACAACCTTAGAAAATTAAAATTTTTACAACTTTTTCAATTTCTCAATCTCATCACGAAGTCTAATTGCTTCTTCAAAATGTAAATCTTTAGCAGCTTTTGTCATCTGTTTATTCAACTCAATTAACATTTTTTTACGTTCTGCAGCTGGCATTTTTTGCATTTTATCTCTTTTCCAAGCTACATCATCATACTCTTCCATCTTAAGGTTTTCATCAAGTGTTCTTTTTGTACTTTTTGGAGTAATTCCATTTTCTTTATTATGTGCTTCTTGGATTGCTCTTCTTTTATTTGTTAAATCAATTGCATACTGCATCGAGTCTGTTACTCTTTTTGCAAATAAGATTACTTTTCCATTTTCATTTCTTGCAGCCCTACCCATAGTTTGAACTAAAGATGTACGAGACCTTAAAAATCCTTCTTTATCTGCATCTAATATAGCCACTAAAGAAGTTTCTGGAATATCAAGACCTTCTCTAAGTAAGTTGATTCCAACAAGTACATCAAACTCCCCTAGTCTAAGCTCACGAATAATCTGATTTCTTTCGATTGCATCAATATCACTATGCATATATTTTACTTTTATTCCCAAGTCAGAATAATAAGTAGTAAGTTCTTCTGCCATCTTTTTAGTTAATACTGTTACAAGAACTCTTTCGTTTTTTACAGTAACTTTTTTTATCTCATCATGAAGTTTTTCAACTTGAAATTCTGAATCCATTATCTCAATAGTTGGGTCAAGTAATCCAGTTGGTCGTATAACTTGCCTTGCAACTACATCACTTTTTTCTATCTCTAAATCAGCTGGTGTTGCACTTACAAAAAGATAGTGAGGAGATTTATTTATAAACTCGTCAAACATCAAAGGTCTATTGTCTAAAGCACTTGGAAGTCTAAATCCATAATCAACTAAAACTTCTTTTCTACTTCTATCTGCTGCATGCATTCCTCTAAATTGAGGAAGTGATACATGAGATTCATCAACAATAAGTAAAAAATTTTTTCCAATTTGTTCAAAATAATTTACCATAGAGTAAGGAGTTTCACCAGGTTTCAATCCAGTTAAATGTCGTGCATAGTTTTCAATTCCTTTACACATACCTGTACTTTCTATCATCTCTAAATCAAACTCTACTCTTTGTTTTAATCTTTGATATTCTACTCTTCTATCTTCTTCTTCATAATATTTTAATCTATCATCAAGCTCTTCTTCAATCTGCTTTACAGCACGTCCTAAATTTTCACTTGTTACAACAAAAGGATTTACAGAGTAAATAATAGCTTCTTCTAAATCTTTATGTTTTTCATTTGTAAGATATTCATGTTTAGAAATTGATTCAACCTCATCACCAAAAAACTCAACTCTAATAAACTCATCTTCATAATAAGCAGGGAAAATATCTATTACATCACCATTTACTCTAAAGTCTGCCCTATCAAAAAAACTATCATTTCTTTTATAGCCCATCTCAACAAGTTTAAGTAAAAGTTCTCTTTGCGAGTATTCAAATCCTACTTCAATTCTTTGAACCATTGCTTTGTATTCTTCTGGATTACCAAGACCATAGTTAGCTGATACAGAAGCAATAACAATAACATCATCAAAAGAGAGTAAAGAAGCAGTGGCACTAAGTCTTAACCTTTCAAGCTCACTATTTATAGAAGAATCTTTTTCAATAAACAGATCTGTTCTAGGAATATATGCTTCAGGTTGATAGTAATCATAGTATGAAATAAAATATTCAACATGATTGTTTGGAAAGAATTGTCTAAATTCAGAATACAACTGTGCAGCTAGTGTTTTATTATGAGTCATAATAAGTGTTGGCATTTGAGTTTTTTCAATAACTTTTGCCATAGTATAGGTTTTACCTGAACCTGTAACACCTTCTAATGTAGTATATTTATTACCATTAAGAATTGATTCACTTATGTCTTTGATTGCATTTGGTTGATCACCAGCTGGTTCATATTCACTATTTACTTTGAATTTAGAGATAAACTATCCTTTTATTTTTTATAATTTTTATAATTTGCTAAGAAATAAAACATAATAGAGACATCTCTATTTGTCCAAATGTGTTCTTTACATAGATTATCTTTTGTATCTTCTATATTTACATAATTATCATATTTTTTCACTACACTTCTCATGAAGCTTTTCATGTCATTTTCACTTGAATTCAATAAAAAAGGATGAAAGATATCTTCGTGATTTGGTATAAAAAACTCTTCGTTTTTTTTATATAACATTAGAAGAAAAGATATTTGCCATGTATGCCACTCTTTTTTATCTAATTCATTTATATCCATAGATTTATAATCAAATATCTTGTAAGCCTCATATACTTTTCTAACTATATTTAAAAGTTCAGTTTTAGATAACTTTTCTATTTTTGGAGGTAAAAAAAGTCCAAGAATATTTGGCATAGGGACATTTTCTATGACTTTTTCTTTTTTAACTGTCTGTTCAACACTTGGTGTTTTTTTATTTAAAAGCATTATTACAACTGCTATTAGTAATATTACTAAAACAAGTAATACAAAAATCATAGTTATACTAAAACTATTCATAGATTTTCTCCTTCAAAATCTTCTTTTAAAACTATATATTTTTTATCACAAAATAGTGATGGAATATTTATATATTGTTGATTATTTAAACTAAATTCTTTTCCTTGATGGAAATGACCTTCTACAATTATATCACTTTTGTAGTTATTTATTCTTTTTTTAGCAAAACTATCAAAGTCTTTCATCTTTGAACAAATATTTTTCTTTATAAGAGAATAATAAATTTTTTTAGAAATAAAACCATTAAAATCTATTAAGTTTAGAAAAACTAATAAAGCATGATTTCTAATAACTTTACAATATAAATTATAATGCCAAGGAGTAAAATTATCGCCATGGGATAAAGATACACTTTTACCATTATACTGCGCATTTAAAGGTTGTTTTTCTCTTTTTACTACTAATACTTTCTGAAAAAGTGAATCCATGTTATAATCATGATTACCTTCTAAATATATTATTTGTATCTGATGTGATAATTCATTTATAATATCAATAAGTTCTTGATTTCTTTTTATAAAATATTTGCTTTCAGCAGATATAAAATCAAACATATCACCCATCAAAAAAAGCTGAGTTGTTTTAATCTCTTTATTTCGTAACTTTTTTAAAAAAATTAAAAACTCAGGTCTTCTTTCATTGTAATGAGAATCAGCTACAAATATAGCTCCATGGTCAATACTAAGGAACATAGGCTATCTTAGAAATCCCTTCACCTTCATCATAACCACACATGATATTTGCATTTACAACAGCTTGAGAAGAAGCTCCTCTTAGAAGGTTATCAATTGAAGAATTAATAAATAATGCTTTACCATTTCTAGCTACAAAAATATCACAAAAGTTTGTTCCAGCAGTTGATTTTAAATCCACAGGAGTTTTTCGAACTCTAACGAATTCACTATTTTCGTAAGTGTTTTCTAATATTTTTTCAACATCAATTTCATCTTTTAATGTTGCATATACTGAAACTAACATACCTCGTGTAACTGGTAGTAAATGAGGGACAAAATTTATTTGAAAATCTTTATTCTTAATTAATTTTACTTTCTCTTCAATTTCTGGCATATGTCTGTGTTTAAAAGGATTGTAGGCATGAGTATTTTCATTTAAATTTACAAAATGAGCTACTTCACTAAGTTTCTTTCCTGCTCCACTAACACCAGATTTTGCATCAATAAAAATTGGTGTTCCTTCTTGAATAAAATCTACAAAAGGTAAAAGTGCTAAAAGTGATGCTGTTGGGTAACAACCTGGATTTGCAACAAGTTTTGCATTTTTTAAATCATCTTTATAAAACTCTGGTAATCCATATACAGAATCTTCTATATGTTCTTTATCTTCATGTGGACAATAATGTTCTTCATAAGTATCAAGTTCAAGTCTATAATCTGCAGATAAATCAACTACTTTTACATTAAGCTCTAATAACTCTTTTGCAAAATACATTGATGTTTTATGTGGAAGTGCTAAAAATGCCAAATCAGCTACTTGTGATACTTCTTTTGCATTTGCTTTACTTACTTCTATATTTATAACATCTTGTAAACAAGGATGTAACTCTTGAACATTCTGCTCACCTGTCGAGTTTGCTATATATGTAATATTAAATTTTGGGTGAGTTATCAATATTTTTATTAATTCTAATCCAGTATAACCACTAGCTCCAATAATTGCTACATTCATTATAATTCAAGCTCCTTGTATCCTACAGATAATACTTCAAAAGTTTTTTGACCACCAGGAAGGGTTGCAGTAATTTCATCACCTTCTTCTTTTCCTAAAAGTTGTTTTGCTAAAGGAGAGTTAAAAGAGATCAGACCTTTTTCTGCACTTGATTCTACTCCACCTACAATAGAGTACTTGAATTCTTCATCAGTATCACAATCAACAAGCTCAACAGTAGAACCAAAACTAACTTTATCATGAGGAAGTGTTTCTGGATCTATAATAACTGCTTTGCTAATAACTGCTCCTAATTCTGCAATTTGAACATCAATTAAAGCTAATTTTTCTTTTGCAGCATGATATTCTGCATTTTCTTTTAAATCACCTAATTGTCTCGCTTCATCTAATGCAATTACAGTTTCAGGTCTTTCCTTACTTTTTAAAAAATCTAAATCATTTGTTATTTTTTCATATCCTACTCGTGTCATTGGCTCTTTATCCATAGAAAGCCTCCTAATATATAAATTTATTTTTTGTTAAATATTTGATATAATACCGAAATTTTAATAAAAGAGTATAAATGCAGAGATATGATAGAACTATAAAACTTTTTGGTGAAGAAAATTTTAATACCTTCAAAAATACAAAACTAATACTACTTGGAGTGGGAGGAGTAGGAAGTTTTGCCCTTGATTCACTTTATAATACAGGGATTACAGATATAACAATTGTTGACTTTGATACTTACGAAGAGTCAAATATGAATAGACAATTAGGTAGTCATGGAAATATCGACAGAATAAAAGTAGAAACATTAAAAGAAAAGTATCCAGAAGTTACTCCTATAAATGTAAAAATAACACCTGAATGGATTGATAACTTTGATTTTTCATCATATGATTATATTTTAGATGCGATTGATGATATAAAACCAAAAGTTCATTTAATTAACAAGTTTTATACAAAAGTTATTACAACAAGTGGTAGTGCAAAAAGAATAGATCCTAGCAAGATTGAATATAAATCAATTTGGGAAACATTCAATGACCCATTTATAAGAAAAATAAGATATGAACTTAAAAAGATTGGATTTAAGAAGAAGTTTAAAGTTGTATTCTCAAGTGAAGAACCAAAGTGCCTTGAAAAAGGAAGTTTTGAGGCAGTAACTGGTTCATTTGGATTTATGATTGCATCAATTACAATCCAAAAAATATTATCGAAAAAGAAATAAAATAATTTTTTAAAGTTAAATATAAGATAAAAAGCAATATAATTTAGCAACAAAGTAAATAAAGGGTATTCATGAGTGGTATTAACAGTGTTGAGCAAATGACTCAAGGCCATCTAAGAAACGTACAACAATTAGCTGTATTCTACACTGGTCATAATAATATTTATGCAATTAATATTGCAAAAGTAAAAGCATTTATAATAACAGAAGAAGTAACAATCAATGATACACCTACTGATACAAAGGTAGTAGCAGGTATTGCAACAATTAGAGGGGAACCTGTAACACTAATTAATCTTGATGCATGGTTAGGTTTACCTACTATGGAAACATCAGAATATAAACTAATAATTTATTGTGAATTCAACCATAAAAAAGTAGGTTTTTTAATTAAAGACATGCTTGATATTGTTGAAAAAACAACTGAAGAATTAAGACATTCAGAAGAAACTAACTCTAAAATTACATATACAACTTACGTAAAAGTTCAAGATAAAGATGAATTATGTACAGTTTTTAATGCAGAACAACTTTTACAAGATTTAGGTTGGGTTGATGATGGAGAAGATACTTTAAATAAATATGTTGAATCACCTTTAAGTACTAAAAAGTTAGTTCTTGCAGCAGAAGATTCTGGTGTAGCAAGAGAAGTATTAAGTAAATTCTTTAAAAAAGCAAAAGTAAACTTTGAAATTTATAATAACGGAGCTCTTCTTTTACAACGAATAGAAGAACTTGGACCAGATGAAATTGCATTAATTATTACAGATATTGAAATGCCTGAGACTGATGGTTTCCAAGTAGCATCTTTTATTAAAACAAATACTGCTTATTCAAATATTCCTGTTGTCGTAAACTCTTCAATGACTACAGATGCAGTAAGAAATAAAATGACTCAAATTGGAGTAGATGGATTTATTGGAAAAACTGATATCCAAGCACTTTACTCTACTGTAAAACAATTCTTAGGATAATAAATTTTAACCTTTAGATAGATGAGAATTAAATTCTCATCTATTTTTTATTTTTACTTTTTTTCTAACCACTCTTCAAAAACTTTTATTTGTTCAACTGTTTGTATTGTAGATGTTCCGCCAAATGAATTTCTTGCATTCATTGAGTTTCTTAAATCTAAATACATAATGATTTCATCATCAATATTTTTTATTTCTTCATTTGATTCTCTGATTTCATCAATAGTAAGTTCTGAAATATCTTTATTCAAAGAGTTTGCTTTTTCCACAACATCTTTTGTAATATAATAAGCTGTTCTAAAAGGCATATTTTGTTTTTGAACTAAAAAATCAGCTAGATCGGTAGCACTTAAATGTCCAATTTTACAAGCATTTTCCATTTTATCTACATTTACAATCATAGTTTTAATAACTTCATTTAAAATTTTCAAAGATATCTCTATAGTTTTAACTGAATCAAAAACACCCTCTTTGTCTTCTTGAGTATCTTTATTATAAGCTAAAGGTAAACCTTTCATAACAGTCAATAAAGAAATAAGATTTCCATAAACTCTACCTGTTTTTCCTCTTAAAAGTTCAGGAACATCAGGGTTCTTCTTTTGTGGCATAATAGATGAAGTTGTAGCATATTCATCACTCATTCTAACAAATTGAAACTCATATGAAGACCATGTTACTAGCTCTTCTGATATTCTACTTATATGCATCATTGAAGTTGAAATATTAAATAAAATTTCTAAAGCAAAGTCTCTGTCTGAAACAGTATCCATTGCATGTGAAGTTGGTGAAATAAAACCAAGCTTCTTAGAAGTACTATCTCTATCAATATTATGTGGCGTTCCAGCTAGTGCAGCACTTCCTAAAGGAGAATAATTGTTTCTTTCATATGAGCTTTCAAATCTTTCAAAGTCTCTTTTAAACATATTTGCATATGCTAACATATGATAACCAAAGTTTAATGGTTGAGCATGTTGTAAATGTGTCATACCGGGAATTAGCGTAGTAGTATGTTTATTTGCAACTTCAATAAATGTACCTACAAGTTCTTTTAGCTGTTCTTTGATACTTAAAGATTTTTCTTGAACATAAAGTCTAAAATCAGTTGCAACTTGATCATTTCTACTTCTTGCAGTATGAAGTCTTTTCCCTGGTTCTCCAATAATCTCAGTTAATCTATTTTCAACTGCCATATGAATATCTTCGTAAGCCAATGAGAATTCAAACTTACCTGTTTCTATTTCTTCTTTAACTTGAAGTAAACCATTTTCTATAGATTTTTGTTCTTCTTTTGTCAATACACCTTGTTCACATAACATTTGAGAATGGGCAATTGAACCTTTAATATCTTGAGAATAAAGTTCTTTATCAAACATAATAGAGGCATTAAACTCATCTAAAATTTGTGCATTTGTATTTTTTAAAATCTGTTCATTAGACATTGATTGCTATCCTTTTTATAATACGCCATAATTTTGGCGTATTATAACACAATAGCTATTAAGAAAATTTATTAAGAAGGCATTTGAAAACTAGACATATCCATTGGGTCAGTTTTTGCTATTTCATTATATTTCTTTAGCGCAAGTATTAAGTTAAATAAAAAAAATAGATTAGAAAATATAAATAATCCTGCTGCAATATAGATAAAAATAGGTGTTAGAAAAAAGGCTAATATAAAAAATACTAAAGAAGACATATACATATAAAACTGTATTCTAATCATATTTTCAACTATTAACTCTCTCATCGTTGGAACAGTAAAATATCCTTTTGATGTTAGATGAAACCAACATAAAAAAGGAATAATTTTATATATCATACCTTGTAATAAAGAAAACAGAAAACCTAAACCAAATAAAATTGATAAAAGATAAGAAACATCCTCTTTTGCAAAGAACCAAACAAATAAACCAATTATCAACATATATAAAGAGGTTTTCCAATAAAGAAGAGTTACATCAAAGATTGGTCTTTTTCTATTATTTAAACTATGAATCCCAAAATATGCAAAAGCAGATATAAAGATTACAAAAGAGAGTTTTACTATAGTTAAATCAAAAGATGCGAACTCAAAAAGAGTATAAACTAAAAGTAAAAATACTATTATAAAAGGTACTCTATTCTCTATAAACTTAGGGAAACTTTTTGCCACGTAAAACATCGGTATTACTTGAAATGCAACTCCCATAATTATCAAGGTTGCAAAACCAAAAATCCCAAATAATATATGAATACTTACAATTGAATAATGTGTTTGACCTATATTATCAGCAATATGAGAACCAGCTAAATGAAGTCCTAATAAAATTGTAATTAATCCTACAACTACAAATATTCTCATAGCTATAACTGTAGAATTTAGAAATTTCACTTTAAATAAAAGTCTAATAGAAACTATAAAAAAAGTTAGAAAAGATAAACCCAAAAGAGCTGTAGCTATCATAAGCAATATTTTTAAATGTAATATAAAATATAATGCAAAAAGAATTGTACCAAGAGTTAAAGTTGTATGAACAGTATTTGCAAATAAAATTGGCTTTTTTATTACTGCACCAGCTAAAACTGGCATCATCTGTTGCATTGCACCAACTATAATCATAGACAAAATACCAAGAGTAAATAAATGCACGATTGCTATAGCTATATCAGAATATCTATTTAGTAAAAGAGAAGCATCATTTGTAAGAATTAACACACCAATAATTATTGCAAAAATTGGTGCTGTTAAAAAAAATCTAAAAGGTACTGATATAGGTGGTGCTTGATCTAGAGAAAGACCTTCGTTAAACATATATTATGCTTTTCCTAAGTCTTTCATTTCACTTACAACTGAAGAAGCGTCTGCACCTAAATGGTTATCTGCCATTCTATATAACATTTGTTCTTCTTTCATATTATGTTGTTGCATAATCATCATCAATGTTTCACTTAAACCAAAAAAATGATCTTTATTTTTATTAGATACATCATCTTTCATTTGAGATATAATTTGTGTCATTTGTTGATGTTCCATTCTCATCATTTGAGTTGGACCTTGTGTCATACCAGTTCTTTCTTCAAATGTAGGAAACATAACTTTTTCTTCCATATCAAAATGATGTTGTAAATCAGTAGTAAATTTTTCAAAAACTTTTTCTACTTCAGCCCAATTTTCACTTGCAACTGAATTCTCTAAATTTGCGAATTCTTCATCACAGTTTCTATGGTCTTGTGTTAAAAATGAACTTATAGTTTCACTCATAATTATTCCTTAGTATTATTTAAATGAATTATACATAAATGTAATTTTTTTTTAATTGATAACAATCAACAAAGAGTAGTTTATTAAACTTTTTAGAAAAATTTTACGTATCAAATATTTGAAAGTTTGTCATTTGAAAGAATGATTTTATGTTTATACATATCTGCTTTAATGACAATATCTGAGTACTCTACAGGTTTATTATTCTTATCAAAAGAGAGTCTATGTAAAGAGAGTAAAGATGCATTTTCTTTTATCCCTAATTTTAAAGATTCTTCTTTTGTAGCATCTTTTGCTTCTACAGTCTCTTCTGCATTATAAAATTCTATTGAATATTCATCTTTTAAAAATGTATACAAAGACTCTATATTAAATTTTTCTTCTAAATTAGGAACACGTTTTAAATCTAAATAATTTCTCATCAAAGCAAATGGCACGCCATTTAATTCCCTAAATCTTTTTATGCATAATAAAGTATCACATTGAAGTAACTCTTTTACATAATGGTCTTCTTCTATTATTTCAAAAGAGATTGATTTTGTTGTTAATTTATGATTTTGTTTTGAAAGTCTTTGAGTTAAAGAACCTATTGAATTTGCATCATAAAGAATTTTTTGTTCTTTTACAAATGTTCCTGAACCTTGTTTTCTTTCAAGAATATTTTCTCTTTCTAAAAGTTCAATTGCTTTTCGTACAGTTATTCTACTTACTTCATACTCTTTTTCAATTTTAAGTTCAGAAGGTAGTAATTCTCCTGGTTCATAATTTTCACTAATATCTTTTTGAAGTTTATTTTTTAATTGTACATAAAGTGGAATACCATTTTTACTAAACAAACACTAAATCCTTAAATTTCTTATATAATAAATTATAAAAATATACTACATCATACAATTTTAAACTGTACTTAAAACCTAGAGAATCAGTAAACTTTATAAATTTGACATTTTATCATTTGATAAAATAATCTTATGTTTATACATATCCGCTTTTATAACTAAATTAGAATATTCTATTGGTTTATTGTTTTTATCATAAGAGAGTCTTTTTAGTGATAAAAGAGGAGAACCTTCTTTAATATTTAATTTTTCTGATTCACTTTCGTTTGCAGCTTTTGCTTCTACTATTTCTTCAGCATTATAGAATTCAATATTGTATTCTTCTTTTAAGAATGCATACAAAGATTCAAGGTTTAGTTTCTTATCAATATCAGGAACAGTATTAACATCAAAATAATTTATCATTAGAGCAAAAGGAACTTCATCTAATAGTCTAGTTCTTCTAATACATAATAACTTATCACAATTTAGCATATCTTTTACAAAATGCTCTTCTTCTTTTTCTATTATTTCAAAAGAAATTGACTTTGTTGTCAATAAATGTTTTTGTTTTGATAATCTTTGAGTTAAAGAACCAATTGAGTTTGCATCATAAAGAATTTTTTGTTCTTGAACATAAGTTCCTTTACCTTGCTTTTTTATAACTACATTATCTTTTTCTAACTCTTCAATAGCTTTTCGTACAGTTATTCTACTAACTTCATATTTCTTTTCTAGTTTACCTTCAGCAGGAATAATATCATTAACTTTATAATTTAATTTTATATCTTCTAACAATTTTTCTTTTAATTGAAGATATAGAGGTATACCATTTTTAGCGAACAAAAGTCAGATCCTTTAATTTATAATAGTTGTAATATTGAAATAGTATCCTACTATCTACTGTACCGTACACATATTACATAATTCAGTTTTAAATTGCACTTAAGATATAAATTCTGGGGTTATTATCTTACTTTAAAAAATTTCAACTCTAATGTTTTACACATATTTTATATCTAAATAGAATTGTTTAACAAAGATAATGCTTCTTCTTTTTCTTTTATTGTTTGTTCCTCACTCCATGAAAGCTCAATTTTCATGATTTGTAAAACTTTTTCTAAAATTTCAATGGAAACTTTTTTATCTATTAAAGCCACATTACATCTTCTTACTAAATAATCCATTGGTTTTTTAACAAACTCTTCATTTATTGTATATATAACTTCGGCATTTGTATAAGGTTCACCCTCTTTTAAATACTCAATTTTTTCCACTGAAGATAGAACTTCATCAATTTTATCTCCATATTGAGATATCAAATATTCATTTGTATTTATGTCAACTTTATTAGAAACATAATTTACATCTAATTTCTTACTTCCAATAAGTTTTAATTTTTTTGTTCTACACTTTTCTTTTTTCATATTTTGCGACTTATAAACAAAATCAACTAATTGCTCAGCCATCTTTCTATAAGTTGTCCATTTACCACCTATAATACTAATAAGACCAGACTTATTTTCTCTAATTTCATGTTCTCTAACTATTGAAGAGGTATCTGCATTTTCATCAGGAGCAACAAGAGGTCTTATCCCACACCACTGTGCTAATATCTCACTCTTATCAATTTTTAAATCAAAATAAATTTCTAGATGTCTTAAAATATACTCTACATCATTTTCCTTTACCTCAGGGTGCGCACTTAAAGTAGTTGGATCATCAGTAGTACCAACAAGACATTTACCCATCCATGGTAAAATAAATAAAACTCTTCCATCTTCAGTTTTTGGTATCATTAAACCTTCTTTAGAAGGAAGATATTTTTTATCTAATATAATATGAATCCCAGAACTTAAATCCAACATTTTTTTTGCTTTTTGTTCATCAAGTTCATTTACTTTATCAGCAAATACACCTGCTGCATTTATGATACTTGTGCCTTCATAAAGTTTCTTTTCATTATTAATCTTATCTAATACTTCAACACCAATTACTTTTTGATTATCATCATATTTAAAAGCAATTACCTCATTGTAGTTTCTACAATCTGCTCCATGCTTTCTTGCTGTTTGTAATAATGAAATAGTTAATCTAGAATCATTAAATGAACCATCATAATATTTAACACCCCCAACTAAACCATCTTTTTTAATCACAGGAAATTTTTTTAACATTTTTGATTTAGAAATTATTCCACTTCGTCCTAATCCTTTTGTACCAGAGACAAAATCATATAAACTTAATCCTACAAACATATAAGGTAGTTCCCACCATTTATATATTGGAGTAATCAATGTTAACTTTGAACATAAGTGAGGTGCATTTTTTAAAAGTCTAGATCTCTCTTTTAATCCTTCTTTTACTAAGTTAAATTGGTCTTTATTTAATTGTTTAACTGCTTTTTCTAAATATCTAACTCCTCCATGTACTAATTTAGTACTTCTAGAGCTAGTACCTTCCGAGAAATCATTCTTTTCTAAAAGTAAAGTTTTTAAACCTCTTGAAGCTGCATCAAGTGCTATACCACTTCCTGTAGCTCCTCCACCAATAATAATAATGTCAAAATTTTTATTTTTCATTAAGTTATCATCCTTATATTATTATTTACATCATAAGGTTATAATGTTATTTAAGTCATTATAATGTTATAACTATAAAAAGAATATTAATTTTTGATAATTTCAATAAATTTCTTATAATTTCTACTGTTTTTTAGCATATTTTTCATAATATATAAAAACTATATTAGTTACAATTTTTAAGTACTTTTTAATTATAAATAACCATAAAGCCCTTAAAATAGGAATGCTATTTTAATGTTACGTTTCTAAAATTAAAAATTTAACCTCTTTTGAATAAAATCCTCCATTATTTTAAGCAAAATTTAAAATTCTATACGTCACTATTAAAGACATCATTATAATGTTATGATGTAAAAACATTAATCAATTTTTTGAATGATATGTATATTTCATATTAGTTTCATGTTTATTTCATGTTTATTGAATATACTTACATATATAAATTTAGAAGGAGTAAACTATATGTCCTTAGAACTCGAAAATGTATCTATGAGTGTAAATGGTCAAACACATATTTATAATACAAACCTAACACTCAAAAAAGGTACAATGAATGTACTTCTTGGTCGAACTTTATCTGGGAAAACAACACTAATGCGTATCATGGCTGGACTTGACGTGCCTACAAGTGGTCGAATCTTGTGGGAAGGTAAAGATGTTACAGGAATGAGAGTACAAGATAGAAAAGTAGCAATGGTTTATCAACAATTTATCAATTATCCTTCTATGAGTGTATATGATAATATTGCAGCTCCTTTACGAATTATGAAAAAAGATGAAACATATATAGATGAAGCAGTTAAAAAGACTGCAAAATTAATGAGATTAGATAAGTTTTTAGATAGAAAACCTCTCGAACTTTCTGGTGGACAACAACAAAGATGTGCATTAGCTCGTTCTTTAGTGAAAGGTTCAGGGCTAGTATTATTAGATGAACCATTAGCAAATCTAGATTATAAATTAAGAGAAGAATTAAGAGAAGAAATTCCTAAAATGTTTGAAGAATCAGGTGCAATTTTTGTATATGCAACAACAGAACCTGAAGAAGCTTTACTACTTGGTGGTAATGTAGCTACACTTTGGGAAGGGAAAATTACACAATTTAATGAAACTGCAAAAGTTTATCACACTCCAAATAATGCAACTACAGCAAAAGTATTTTCAAATCCATCAATGAATTTTCTAGATATAAAAAAAGAAGGCGATTTTATTTATTATGGAAATGGAGAAAAAGCAGCTGCAACAGATGCCTTATCAAAATTAGAAGATGGAAAATATTTAGCAGGGTTTAGACCAAATCATTTAGAACTTACAAAACATACAGATAATGCAATCAAATTTGAAGCTCACTTAGATGTGACAGAAATCACTGGTTCAGAAACTTTTTTACATATGTATCATGACAATGACAATTGGATTGGTTTAGTTCATGGAGTACATAATTTAGAATATAATTCAAATCTATCTGTATATTTAGATACGCGTCATATTTTTATATTTGCAATAGATGGTGAGTTAATAGAAACTGCATCATATGTGCAAGAAAGATAGAAGGAGGAAATAAAATGGCAAAAATAACTCTTTCTAATTTAGGACATAGTTATGGAAAAAACCCAAAAACTTTAGAAGATTATGCACTTCAACCTTTAAATCATGAATGGGATGATGGTGCAGCATACGCACTACTTGGACCATCAGGTTGTGGAAAATCTACTTTATTAAATATCATTTCTGGAATTATAACACCATCAGAAGGAAGTATATTATTTGATGATACTGATGTAACTTTTGCAGATACAACAACTAGAAATATTGCTCAAGTTTTTCAGTTTCCTGTTGTATATGACACAATGACCGTTAGAGAAAATCTTGAATTTCCTCTAAGAAATAGAGGAGCAGACCCTCAATATATTCAACAAAGAGTTGGTTCAATTGCAAGAGCTATAAAAGTTGAAGATATGTTAGATAAAAAAGCAAGAGGTCTTACTGCTGATGCAAAACAAAAAATAAGCCTTGGAAGAGGAATGGTTAGAGAAGATGTTAATGCAATTTTATTTGATGAACCATTAACAGTAATTGATCCACATATGAAATGGGAATTAAGAACTCAATTAAAAGCTTTACATAAAGAACTTAAACATACAATGATTTTTGTTACACATGACCAAACAGAGGCATTAACTTTTGCAGATAAAGTAGTAGTAATGAATCACGGTTGTGTTTTACAAATTGGAACACCAGAAGAGTTATTTGAAAAACCTGCACATACATTTGTTGGATACTTTATTGGCTCACCAGGAATGAATGTTTTTGATGCAAAAGTAGAAGGAAACATTGCAAATTTACAGGGTACTGAAATCAAACTTAGCTCTACTTATAAAAAACTATCTGGAAAAATTGAATTAGGGGTAAGACCTGAATTTATTAAATTATCTGAGGAAGAAGGTATTAAAATTGATATTCTTAGAGTAGAAGATGTTGCACATCATAAAATTGTAAGAGCAAAATACAATAGAAAGAGTGTAAATATCATAGTACCAGAAGATACAAAAATCACACCAAACATGACTTATATGCACTTTGATTTAGATAGAGTAAATGTTTATGCTGATGATTGGTTAGTAGAAGGAGAAAAAGTATGAAAAAAACAGTAAATCAAAAAGCATGGTTTTTAGTACTTCCAGTACTTTTACTTGTAGGTTTTTCTGCTGTTATTCCTTTAATGACAGTTGTTAACTACTCAGTTCAAGATACATTTGGAAACAATGAATTTTTTGCAGTTGGACTAGAATGGTTTGAAGAAATCCTACATTCAGAAAGAATCCATGATGCACTAGGACGTCAAATACTTTTTACATCTATTATTTTAGCAATTGAAATTCCATTAGGTATATTTATTGCTTTACATATGCCTAAAAAAGGCGTATGGGCATCTATTTGTTTAGTACTTGTAGCTTTACCTCTTTTAGTACCTTGGAATGTTGTTGGTACTATTTGGCAAATTTTTGGAAGAACTGATATTGGTTTACTAGGATATACCTTAGCCTCTTTTGGAGTTAATTATAACTATACTCAAAATGTTTTTGATGCATGGGCAACGATTATTATCATGGATGTATGGCATTGGACTTCATTGGTAGTTTTACTTTGTTATGCAGGACTTCAATCAATCCCATCTGCTTATTATCAAGCAGCTAAAATTGACCAAGCTTCAAATTGGGCAGTATTTAGATATATCCAACTTCCTAAGATGATGGGAGTATTATTAATTGCATCACTTTTAAGATTCATGGATAGTTTTATGATTTATACAGAACCAATGGTAGTAACAGGTGGAGGACCAGGAAATGCAACAACTTTTCTTTCTATTGACTTAGTTAAAATGGCAATTGGTCAATTTGATCTTGGGCCTGCTGCAGCATTTTCATTAATATACTTCTTGGTGATACTATTGGCATCTTGGGCATTTTTTACAATTATGACAAATATTGATAAGGAGGAGAATTAATCATGAACACAACAAATAAAAAAGGTTTTTTTAGTAGCAAATCTCCTACTATCATGTTAATTTATATAATATTTTTAATGTTACCAGTTTACTGGTTAGTAAATATGAGTTTAAAAACAAATGAAGAGATATTAGGAACATTTTCACTTTTCCCAAATAACTTAACATTTGATAATTATATAGTTATATTTACCGATCCAACTTGGTATTGGGGATATATAAATTCAATGACTTATGTTGTGATGAATACTATTATTTCTGTAGCAGTTGCACTACCTGCAGCTTATGCATTTTCACGATATACATTTTTAGGAGATAAACATCTATTCTTTTGGTTATTAACTAACAGGATGGCACCACCTGCTGTATTTGCGCTGCCATTCTTTCAACTTTACTCAAGTGTTGGTTTATTTGATACACATATTGCGGTGGCTTTAGCCCATACATTATTCAATATTCCGCTATCGGTTTGGATTTTGGAAGGTTTTATGCGTGGTGTACCAAAAGAAATAGATGAAACAGCATACATTGATGGTTTTAGCTTTTTTGGATTTTTTACAAAAATCTTTACACCATTAATTGCTTCAGGTATTGGTGTTGCAGCATTCTTTTGTTTTATGTTTTCTTGGGTTGAATTACTATTAAGTAGAACATTAACATCAGTAAATGCAAAATCAATAGCAGTAACTATGACGAAAACTGTTTCAGCTTCAGGAGTTGATTGGGGCGTTTTAGCAGCAGCAGGAGTTTTAACACTTGTTCCTGGTGCAATCGTTATATATTTTGTTAGAAATCATATTGCCAAGGGTCTATCTCTTGGTAGAGTTTAAGGAGGTCTAGTATGAATTTATCTTGGATGGCATGGACAAGTGGAACTGCAATATTTTTCATTTGTATCTTCGTTGCCTTAATAATCATGACTATCTGGGCTATTAAATGGCCTCAAGCACCTAGAATGGGTATTCTACGTATTGAGACTACGCCTGGTGACCGACTTTTTCTGAGCCTTTTAGGCTCGGCATTTATATGTCTTGCTTGGTTGGCAATATTTGGTGCTCCAATTTTTGGAGGAATGATTGTTTGTTTTTTTTATGCTTTAGCGGTTTTTCGTTGGGTATAAAAATTTTAGTATAAAAGTCAATTTTAAAGTTGATTTTTACACTAATAGTGACATTAATATAAGGGAAATAAAATGAAAATTAAAAATGGAATTACTACTTCAGTTCTAGCAGGAATGTTAGCCTTAAGTACATCTGCTTTTAGTGCAGCAGATATGAGTAAGTGGATGGATGAATTTCAACCATCTGTATTAACAAAAGCTGAACAAAAAGCCGAACTTAATTGGTTTGAAAAAGCTGCCATGCCTTATAAAGGAATGACTATTAAAGTTGTATCTGAAGGTATTGGAACTCATGTTTATGAGAGTAAAACATTAACAAAAGCATTTTACGATTTAACAGGTATTAAAGTAATTCACGACATTATTGGAGAAGGTGATGTTGTTGAAAAATTACAAACACAAATGCAAACAGGTCAAAATATATATGATGCGTATATCAATGACTCTGATTTAATTGGTACACACTGGAGATATAAACAAGCTAGAGATTTAACAGCTTGGATGGCAGGAGAAGGTAAAGCAGTTACTAACCCAGGGTTAGACTTAAAAGACTTTATTGGTACTTCTTTTACAACAGGTCCTGACGGGAAATTATACCAATTGCCAGACCAACAATTTGCTAACCTTTATTGGTTCAGATACGATTGGTTCACAGACCCAAAAAATATGGCTGATTTTAAAGCAAAATACGGTTATAAACTAGGTGTTCCTGTTAACTGGTCTGCTTATGAAGATATTGCAGAGTTCTTTACAGGTCGTGTTATTGATGGTAAAAAAGTTTATGGACATATGGATTATGGTAAAAAAGATCCATCTTTAGGATGGAGATTTACAGATGCTTGGATGTCTATGGCAGGTATGGGTGACGTTGGTGAGCCAAATGGTCTTCCTGTAGATGAGTGGGGAATTAGAGTAAATGACAAATCTCAACCTGTTGGTTCTTGTGTTGAAAGAGGTGGAGCAACAAACTCTCCTGCTGCTGTTTACGCAATTAACAAATACAATGAGTGGTTAAAAAAATATGCACCACCAAGTGCTGCAGGTATGGTATTCTCTGAAGCAGGACCAGTTCCAGCTCAAGGTGAAATTGCACAACAAATGTTCTGGTATACTGCATTTACAGCAGATATGGTTAAAGAAAAAATTGCTGTAGTAAATGAAGATGGCACTCCAAAATGGAGAATGGCTCCATCACCACATGGTGCTTATTGGACAGAAGGTACAAAAATTGGTTATCAAGATGCTGGTTCTTGGACTTTAATGAAATCAACACCTGTTAAAAATGCTCAAGCTGCTTGGTTATATGCACAGTTTGTTACATCTAAAACAGTTGACTTAAAAAAATCACATGTTGGGTTAACATTCATTAGAGAATCATCTATTAACCATGAATCGTTTACAAAAAGAGCTCCAAAACTTGGTGGACTTATAGAATTCTACAGATCTCCTGCAAGAGTACAATGGTCTCCAACTGGAACAAACGTACCTGATTATCCAAAATTAGCACAATTATGGTGGCAAAATATTGGTGATGCATCTTCTGGAGCAAAAACAGCACAAGAAGCTTTAAACTCACTTTGTAAAGCACAAGAAAAAGTTCTTAAAAGAATTCAAAGAGCTGGTGTTCAAGGGGATATTGGTCCAAAACTTAATAAGAAAAGTGATGCAGAATATTGGTTAAAACAACCAGGTTCTCCAAAAGCTAAATTAGCAAATGAGAAACCAAAACCAATGACTGTTTCTTATGATGAACTAATCAAATCTTGGACAAAATAATATATAAAAAACAAGTAAAAGTTGAGAGAAATTCTCAGCTTTTGCTATACTAACAAAATCTAACAAATGAATATACTTAAGTAGGCAATTATGAAATACATTTTAGCAATAGATCAAGGTACAACTTCAAGTAGAGCAATACTATTTAATAAAGAGATGAAGATTGAAGCAATTTCACAAGAAGAGTTTCCTCAATATTTTCCAGATTCGGGATGGGTAGAACATAATCCAAATGATTTATTAGAAACAACTTTAAATTCATGTAAAGAAGTATTAAAAAAAGCAAATGCTAGAATAGAAGATATTGTATCTATAGGAATAACTAATCAAAGAGAAACTACTGTTGTTTGGGATAAGCATACAGGAGAAGCAATTTATAATGCAATAGTATGGCAAGATAGACGAACATCAGCAGAGTGTAATGAATTAAAAAAAGCTGGTTACGAAAAAATGATAATGGAAAAAACTGGGCTTTTATTAGATCCTTATTTTTCAGGAATGAAATTAAGATGGATTTTACAAAATGTTGAAGGAGCAAAAGAGAAGGCTTCAAAAGGTGATTTACTTTTTGGAACTGTTGATTCTTTTTTAATTTGGAAACTAACAAATAAACAGACTCATGTAACTGATGCTACAAATGCTGCAAGAACAATACTTTATAATATTCAAACAAATGAATGGGATAAAGAGATTTGTAAACTATTAGATATTCCTATGAATATGTTACCTGAGGTTAAAGATTGTGCTGATGATTTTGGATTTTTAAATAAAGAACTTTTTGGAAAAGAAATTCCTATAAATGGAGTTGCTGGAGATCAACAATCTGCACTTATAGGTCAAGCTTGTTTTGAACCAGGAATGGCAAAATCAACTTATGGTACAGGTTGTTTTGCTATTTTAAATATTGGTGAAGATATGATTATTTCAAAAAATAGACTTCTTACAACTATTGCTTATAGATTAAATGGAAAAACAACATATGCCTTAGAGGGTTCAATTTTTATTGCCGGTGCAGTTATTCAATGGTTAAGAGATGGATTAAAAATTATAGAAAAAGCAAGTGATGCTCAAGAAATGGCTTTAAATGCAGATGAAAATCAACAACTATATTTAGTTCCTGCATTTACTGGATTAGGTGCTCCTTACTGGGATACAAAATGTCGTGGTGCCTTATATGGTTTGACAAGAGGTTCTGGTCCAAATGAATTTGCAAAAGCTGCTCTAGAAAGTGTTGGTTATCAAACTAGAGATTTAATTGAAGCTATGAATGATGACTGGAGTAGTTTTAATAAATCTAAGAACTCTAAAACAATACTAAGAGTTGATGGAGGAATGTCATCATCTGATTATACTATGCAATTTTTATCAGATATTCTAGGTTCATCTATAGATAGACCTGAAATATTAGAGACAACTGCTTTAGGTGTTGCTTGGCTTGCAGGTATGAAAGCAGGATTCTATCCAAAAAAAGATGATTTTTCAAAAAGTTGGAAACTTGAAAAAGGATTTCAACCAAAAATGGAAGAAAGAAAAAAAGAAGAACTTTATGCCGGATGGCAAGATGCAATATCAAAAACACTAACAAAATAACCTATTTTATTTAACTTTATTTTAGAGATAATTCATATTATCTCTAAAATCTCCTCAATTAAAACACTATTTTATATAGATAAAATCATTTTTTTATAGATATTTTATTTGTTATAACATTATAATGATTAAGTTTTGTATAAGTTTATAATCATTATAATGTTATAATAAATATTCAGAAAGGGATAAGATGAAAAATTTAAATCAAAATGATTTATTAAAATCAAACTTTTTAAAAACAATTAGTAAAGAAACAATGAAAAACCTAGTAGCAGGTGAATGGAAAGATAGTCATGAAATAAGTAAAAATATTAATCCTTCTGATACCTCTGATATAGTATCTACATTTTATAGAGGGACATATAATCATATTTTTGACACTATTAATTTTGCAAAAGAAGTACAAAAAGATTGGGCTAAATCTTCAATCTATTTAAGACAAGAAATTCTTAATGATATTGCAGAAAAATTACTCGCAAATAAAGATTATTATGGAGAGATTATTGCAAGAGAAGCAGGAAAACCTATAAAAGAGGCAACAGATGAAGTTGTAAAATCTGCAGAATTCTTTTCATACTTTGCTGCTGAAGCAATTAGACAAAAAGGTGCATTTATGGATTCACCAAGAGATTCAGTTGATATTGAAGTTATAAATGAACCTGTGGGAGTTGTTGGAGTAATTACACCATGGAATTATCCTTTAGCAATTGCTGCTTGGAAAGTAGCACCTGCACTTGCATATGGAAATAGTGTAATCTTAAAACCATCAAGTCAAACTCCTGCTATTGCATATATTTTAGCAAAGATTATTGATACTACAAAACTTCCAAAAGGAGTATTTTCATTAGTATTTGGAAAAGGTGGAGTTATAGGAAATGCTTTAGCAGAATCTAAAAAAGTACAAGCAATTACTTTTACAGGTTCAGTTGCAGCAGGTAGAGAATTAGCAAAAAGATCAATCACTTCAATG
This sequence comes from Arcobacter sp. LA11, assembly GCF_001895145.1. Lineage (NCBI taxonomy): Bacteria > Pseudomonadati > Campylobacterota > Epsilonproteobacteria > Campylobacterales > Arcobacteraceae > Arcobacter > Arcobacter sp. LA11. The sequence goes on from NZ_BDIR01000006.1 coordinate 45,806, forward strand.
ACTAAACTACAACTTGAAATGGGTAGTAAGAACTCATTGATTATCTTAGATGATGCAGATATAAATACAGCTGTAGATGCAGCTATAAAAGGTGCTTATAATGCAAATGGTCAAAAATGTACTTCTTGTTCAAAACTAATAGTAACAGAGGGTATCTATACAAGATTTATTGAACTATTCAAAGCAAAAATGAAAGCATTAGTTGTTGGAAATGCAATGAATCCTAAGAGTCAAATTGGACCTTGTATTGACCAAAAACAGCTTGATGCAAATCTTGAATATATTAAATTAGGACAAGAAGAAGGTGCTACTTTAGTTTGTGGAGGAGAAGCTATAAAAACTGAAACAGATGGTTATTATTTTACTCCTGCTTTATTTATAGATGGTAAATCTAATATGAGAATAAATCAAGAAGAGATGTTTGCAGCTATTGCTTGTGTAATTAAAGTAAAAGATTATGATGAAGCAATTGAAGTATTAAATGACACAGAATTTGGTTTATCTGGTGGAATTATTACAAATGATTTAAAAAGAGCAATGCAGTTTAAACACGATGCAGAAATAGGAAATGTAATGATAAATCTTCCAACAGCGGGAATGGATAATCATGTACCATTTGGAGGAAGAAAAGGTTCATCTTATGGTTCAAGAGAAAAATCATATGCCGCAAGTGATTTTTACACAACAACTAAAACAGCATATATTAAATACTAGATAAAACTCTAGTATTTAAAAGGAGATATCATCGAAAAGAAAACAAAAATATTGGCAACACTAGGACCAAATAGTGATAATTTAAAAACCATTGAAGGGCTGATTAAAGCTGGCGCAAATATGTTTAGATTAAATTTTTCCCATGGAACTCATGAGTATCATTTAAATACATTAAATACTATTAGAACAGCTATGAAAAATTTAAATACAACAGTAGGAATCCTTCAAGATATTTCAGGTCCTAAAGTTAGAGTTGGAGAATTAAAAGAGAACTTTGAACTTAAAAAAGGTGATTTAATTACATTTTTAGAAGAAGAAACAATTGGATATAAAAAATCATCTAATGAATATATTGTTTCAATAAACTACCCTAAAATTTTAAAAAAGATTAAACTAGATGAATATATATATTTATATGATGGAATCATAAGAGCAAAAGTTGTATCAGTAAAAGGAAGCATTAAAGCTAGAATAGAAAATAATGGAACGCTATCTTCACGAAAAGGTGTAAATTTCCCGAATACACAAATTGATATAAATGTAATTACAAAAAAAGATGAAAATGATATAGCTTGGGGAATTGAAAATGAAGTAGATTATTTTGCAATTTCATTTGTACAAAATGCAAAAGATATGAAAAAAGCAAAAAAGCTTTTACAAGGATATGATGGAAAATTAATTGCAAAAATAGAAAAGTTTGATGCAGTTGAAAATATCGATGAAATTGTAAAACATAGTGATGGAATAATGGTTGCACGTGGTGACTTAGGAATAGAAGTACCCTACTTTGATGTTCCAACAATCCAAAAGATGTTAATTAGAAAATCAAATGAAGCGGGAATTCCAGTTATTACAGCAACACAGATGCTATTATCAATGACAAGCAATGAAAGAGCAACAAGAGCAGAAATATCTGATGTTGCAAATGCTGTTTTAGATGGTACTGATGTTGTAATGCTAAGTGAAGAAACAGCAGTTGGAGAAAATCCAATAAATGTTGTTGAAACAATGAGTAATATTATAAAAAGAACAGAAGAAATTTACAAATATGATAAGCAAGAAAAGTTTGATTATCTTGATGAATTTGACGTTATTCAAGCAACCGTTACAAAACTTGCAGATGATTTAGATGCAAAAGGAATTTTATCTCTTACAAGTTCAGGTAAATCAGCAATAAAAATGTCACGATATAGACCAAAAACACCAATCTATGCATTTACACATTCACAAAAAATATTGAATTCTTTAAATCCAATCTGGGGAGTTACTCCAATAGAAACTATAAAAGAATCTAAAGCCACTAGAATGATTAAAAGAATGCTAAGAATTTTAAAAGAAAAAGATTTATTAGATAAAAATGGGCCATATATTGTAACTATTGGATATCCAGCAGGAGTGCCAGGAAGTACAAATACAATAAAAATATTGACCGAACTTGAAATAGAATATTATTTAAACTACACTACTACAAAAAAATTCGTTTACTAACAGTAAATATTAAAATGCCTTGGGTATAATTAAAAAATTATATCCAAGGACAAAATAAAAAATGTACAAAGAAATAGACCTAATTGTTAAACCAAGATGTATTGATGAATATAAAGATGGTTATCCTTTAATATCAAAAGAATCTATTGCTTCATGGGATAAAATTTCAGAAGAAGGAATAATAATTAATCTTTTGGATAATAAAAGAAAATTTATTGCAAAAGGCTATCATGGGAAACAAAACAAAGGTTTTGGATGGGTTTTATCTACTAAAAAAGAAGAAAAAATAGATATAAATTTTTTCAAAAAAAGAATAAACAATGCAATAGAATATAGAAAAGACTTTTTTGAAAATAAATCAACTACGGCATTTAGAGTTTTAAATGGTGAAGGGGATAATCTTGGTGGTCTTACAATAGATTATTTTAATGGATTTTATTTACTAACTTGGTATAGTTTAGGAATTTACCAATTTAAAGAAGATATTCTTGAAGCCTTAAAAGCTCAAGTAGAATATAAAGGTATCTATCAAAAAAGAAGGTTTGATACAAAAGGTCAATATCTTGAAGGTGATAATGACTTTGTTTGTGGAAAAGAAGCACCTAAACCACTTATAGTAAAAGAAAATGATATTAATTTTGCAATCTATTTAGATGATGGACCTATGGTTGGAGTTTTTTTAGACCAAAGAGAAGTTAGAAAAACTATAAGAGATAAATATTCAAAAAATAAATCAGTATTAAATACTTTTTCTTACACTGGAGCTTTTTCAGTATTTGCAGCTTGTGGAGGTTCTAAAAAGACTACAAGTGTTGATTTAGCAAATAGAAGTAGACCTAAAACTAAAGAACAATTTGAAATAAATAATATAGATGTAGAACAACAAGATATTATTGTTCAAGATGTATTTGACTACTTTAACTTTGCAGTAAAAAAAGGTTTTAAATTTGATATGGTTGTAGTTGATCCACCAAGTTTTGCAAGGTCAAAAAAACGAACATTTAGTGTAGCAAAAGATTATGTAAAACTTTTAAAAGAGATAATTCAAATCACAAATAAAGATGGAATAATTGTTGCATCTACAAACTGTGCAAATTTTGGAATGGTAACGTTTAGAGATTTCATTGCGAAAGCATTTAAAGAATCCCACAAAAAATATAAGATAGAAGAATCTTTTTCACTTCCTAAAGATTTTAAAGTTATAGATGAGTTTAGAGAAGGTTCTTATTTAAAAGTAGTGTTTATTAGAAAGCTATCTTAGTAATCTAAAAAATAATTATATTTTTATTTAGAATCAAAGATACTCAATTGAATAATTAAGTACCCTATCAACAAATTTTTAATCCATAAAACAGAAAGAGCTAATATTACAGGTTTTTTTATTCTTTTTTACTATATTTTAATTGCGGTTAGTTATATACAAACGATAAAGTGTTGGTCTAGATGTCCCCCAGATTGCAGTTGAACAAGAGTCTGAAAACCCTTTTACAATTTTCCCTGAGATCAAAGCTGATAAAAGCATATTAAATTTTTGTTTAGAGGCTATTGTATCATCAATTTTAAGAAGATAAGGTGAACCAACAGTACAATTTCCAGGTCCAGGATCAGGACTAAGTCTGATTGCTGCATACGAATCATGATGTAGGATATCTGTTACTTTTGCTTCCCATGCATATGTATTTCCAAATAACAAAAAAATTAATAGTAGTATATTTTTTATTTTCAAGACAGAAATCCTTTATTTTTATTAATATTTTTAATTAAAAAATTTTACATAAAAAATTCTTAATTTTGCATAATAAATAATGTAATTTATATATTTTAGACAAAAAAAAAGAGAAGAAAGACTCTTCTCTTTTTTTACTGATTAAAATTTCTAATTACTAGATTGGTAAAACTCTAATATTTTCATCAACTTTTTGTTTTAATACTGACTCAATCGCGTATAAAGTTCCAGTATCTCCTGAAGCACAACCATTACATGCACCTAAGTATCTAATATATAAGTCATAATGAGGAATATTTTCTTTAATATCAATGATTTCCATGTTTCCACCATCCATCATTAACATTGGTCTAATATCAGTATCTAAGATACCATCAATTAATTTGATTCTTTGAACAATTGTCATCTTATCAAATGAAGCTTCACCAGCTGCACTTGCATCTGCTGCATTTTTAAGTCTCTCTTCTTCCATCTCAGCTCTAACATCAGCTAAAATATCAACTAAGTAGATATCTTTTTCTTCATGTCCACCTGGTTTAATACAAGACTTACAAAATGCTCCAGCTTTTGTATAATCTGTAATCTCTTCAACAGTTTTTAAATCATTTAATTTAATAACTTCTTGAATCGTTCCTAATGTAACCCTTGCACACTCACAAACGATAACTTCAGTCTCGAAAGACTCCATATCAACACCTTTGTATTCACCTGCAGCTTTTTTGATAACATCATAAGCCATAACTGAACAGTGCATTTTTTGTGGTGGAACAGCAGGAACATCTGGATGATCTCTAAGTGCATGCTCAACATCGATATTTGTAATCTTTACAGCTTCATCAACAGTTTTTCCAATACAAAGTTCTGCCATAACATCTGAAGATGCAATTGCTGTACCACAACCAAAAGATTTAAATTTTGAATCTTTAATTACATCTGTTTCCTCATCAACAACCCAGTAAAGTCTTACTGCGTCACCACATGATTCTGCTCCAAAGTCTGCAACAATTAACTTACCACCTATAGTTGCTGCCATATCTTCAGTAATTTCACCTTGATGAGTAGGTTCATCCATTCTTCTAATTACTTGGTTTGAATACTCATCCCAGATTGAACCACTAATTAAATCATTCTTAGCCATATTAATTTTCCTTCTCTTCTATTCTTTTTTTCTTATAATTGTGACACGTGATTTTTTGGTGTGTATGCATATGAACTAGAAATATCTCTTAATCTATTTACTGCATTTTTAACCACTTCAATTGCATAATCAATTTGTTCTTCAGTAGTAAATCTACTTAAAGAAAATCTTACACCTGTGTGAGCTAACTCACTATCACTTCCAAAGGCATTCATTACTGGATTTGCTTCTAAGTCTTCACTTGCACACGCTGAACCAGTTGATGCACCAATTGTTTTTTGATTCATATCCCATAACATTGATTCACCTTCAACACCTCTAATTGAGATTAAAGTTGTATTTGGAGTTCTATTATCTTTTCCACCAATTACAATTGTTTCAGGGATTTCTAAAATTGCATTTTCTAATTTATCTCTTAATCTTTTAACTTCTGTATTTTCATAACCTAAATGTTCAACTGCAAGTTTCATAGCAACACCCATTCCTACCATTGATGCAACATCTACTGTACCTGCTCTATGACCACCCATTTGTTCACCACCATGGAACAATGGAGTTAATTCATAACCTTTTTGAACATATAAAGCACCAACACCTTTTGGTCCATGGAATTTATGTGCTGAAAGAGATAAATAGTTTACATTACACTCTTGAACATCTACAGGAACTTTTCCAATTGCTTGTACTGCATCAGTATGGAAAGCAACACCAGCTTCTTTGCAGATAGCTCCGATTTCTTTTATAGGAAAAAGTTTACCAGTTTCATTGTTTGCCCACATGATAGATACTAAAGCTGTATCTTCTTTGATATAGTCTTTTACTGATGAAGCTTCTAAAACACCATCTTCATTCACAGGAAGATAAGTTACACTTACACCTTGTGATTCTAGAAATTTACATGTGGCAGTAATTGCCGGATGCTCAACTTCAGAAGTAATAATGTGGTTTTTATTACCATTTAAAATTTTATCAATCCAAATACCTTTTAATACAGTATTGTTACTCTCTGTTGCATTTGCAGTAACTATTATATCATCAGCATCTGCAGCATTAATACCATCATATAAATAATTTAAAGCTTCTATCATCTTTGGATGAGTTCCTGCTCCAAACTTGTGTAATGAATTTGGATTACCATAAATATGACAAAAGAATGGTTCCATAGCTTTATAAACTTCTGGAGCTACCATTGTTGTCGCATTATTATCTAAATATACTTCCATACATATTCCTATTTTTTTAACTATTTCTATGCAAAATCTATTCCATAAGAAAGTGTCATTTTAAATTAATTTGTGGAATTATAATTTAAATAGGATAAAAATTGTCTTAATTAAATTATTTACTATAAATTATTTACAAAAAATAACACAAATCAGGGCTTTAAAGTTGATTATACATCAAGAAAATATTACTAAAAATAAGATTAAATCTTTAAAATCTTAATTTTCTTAGCAATCTTTTCTTTTTCACTTAAATCTTCTTCTATTTCATAATAATATTCTAGCCAAAAAAGTACTATTTTTTTATATCCTAAAAAAGATGATTCTTCAACTAGATATTTTATTTGTTCTTTTTTTAACTTGTCTTTGATTAAACTAGCTGCAATAAATTTTGAACTTGATTGTTCCATTGATTTTATAGATTCAAATGCTAAATCATATTTTTTTAAAGATTTATAGTTCACAAAAGTTCTATACTGTTTAGGTAAATATTTTATTTGTTCTTCTTTTACTTCACTTACTAACATAGAAAAATATATTTTTAACTCTTTTGAAACAATAAACTCTTCTATTTTAATATAGTTTTTACACATATTATTTTGTTCAACACTTTTATTTAGAGCACAAGCTCCTAGGTATACACGCCCTAGTTGTTCTAAGTTTGCACTTTGTTTTGCATATTTTATTGCTCTTTGTAAATCACTTTGTGCTAAATCTTCTTCATCAATTAAAAAATATCTGGCATATGAATTAAAAGAATTTGAACTATTAAACTCCCATTGATTTTGAGGAGATTTAAAAGAACAACCTTGAAAAACTATAAATAGAAATAGAGTCATAATAAATATTTTCATGGCAACACCACTTTCTCATTTTGTCCAGTTTGAAAAAGGTTATCAACTTTTTCAATAATCTGATTAGTTTTTGATAATCCTGTTTTAATCTGTTTTTTTATTGTATTTATGTCTTTATCTGAGGAACCTACAGAATTTACAACACCATCTAAACTTTTTAATTTTGACTCAATATCTTTTGCTATATTATTTAATTCTTTGATTAATTCTGAGACTTGAGGTACCACATCTTTATTTAAATCTGAACTCATTTTATTGAAGTTATTAATTAATCTAGGTAATTTATTTATAGTTTGAATAAATGCTTCAGTAGCTTTTTCATCACCTGTTAAACTTGTAAGTAAAGATTTATCTTTTGCTAATGATGTAGTAAACTCTTCAATATTTTTTATAATTTTCATCAACTCTGAATTATCTTTGGCTAAATAAGTAGTAATTTTATCAACAGAATTTACAATATTACCAATCTTTTTAACTATAGGTTCTAGACTTAGAACCAAATCATTGATATCATTGTTTATTATAACATCAAGGGTTGAACCATCTTTTAAAATAGGATTTCCAATTGCAGAGTATAAAATAATATGGGGTGAACCAAGAAGTGGCTTTCGTATCATCAGTAAACTTTCTTCACAAACCCATTTTTGATTTTGTTTATCTACGGAGAAAATAAATTTAACATTTCCATTATCTAAAAGTTTAATTTCATCAACTCTACCCACTGCAAAACCAGATACTTTTACAGGCATTCCAACAGTAAAGGAATCAGCGCTAAATGTAGTAAAAGAGTAGTTATATCTTTTATCAAAAGTACCTTTTTTATCTAAAATATAATATACAACACCTGATAAGTTTAAAATTAAAAAAAGTACAAATAAACCTACTTTAAATCTTATATTATTATAAGTCATAATTTTCCTAAATGTTCTAATAAAGTATCAATATAGATAATAACTCTACAAAGATTAGCATACTTAATATTATAATCAAGTTTTTTATTACTACTTGAGTTAGATTATAATTACTTTTCTTTTTATGTCCAGAATAAAGTGGAATAAGTACAGTAACAAATCCAAAAATAGAGCCTTTGATAAGTAAAACTATAATATTTTCAAAAGCTATTGAGTTGATGATTAAATTTTTATATGTAAAAAAATCAATATTTAAATATAAATATGAAACTATATATCCACTAGCTAACATAATACTTGCAAAAAATAAAGCCATAAGAGGAACAATAAACAAGCCATTTATTAATGTTGGAATATAGACTTTATTTATCAAACTATTTCTTTCTTTTTTTATATTCTGTATTTTTTCTGCTAAAGATAAACTATACACAAACATAAAAAAGAGGGTTGTAAAAAAAGGTGAAAATTCATTTATCACAAGGAGTACTAATAAATCGCCTATTTGGTCAATCAAATTAAAATTTAAAGCAAAACTAATTGCAATAACAATAATAATTGAACCTAAAAATAATGCTAAGAAAATAAAAGAAAATAGATTTTCGATACTACTTAAATAAACTTGCTTAACTAAAAAAATCCTTGATGACTTACCATAATTACTTGGTAAAAACATATTGCCTATAACTTTAAAAAAAAAGACTAAAAAATCATATGTAGCTAGAGAATATGAAATAACTCTATTACCTACATTTTCTACAAAATTCATGATAAACTCTTTAAGAGAAATTAAAAAATTATGACCTAAATTTACTTAACTTATTATATATAAATAATTAATATGAGATAATGCAGAAAATTTTATAAAGGTAAAAATTATGAAGAAACTCCTTTTAGTATTTCTTTCATCAATACTTGCTCTAGTTTTAGTAGGTTGTGGAGAGAAAAAAGAAGAACAGAAAACTGAAGCTAAAATTGAAAAAAAAGTTTTGAAAGTTGGTATGGAATTAGCCTACCCTCCTTTTGAAATGAGTGAAAAAGATGGAACACCTTCAGGGGTATCTGTAGATTTTGCAAAAGCACTAGGTAAATATTTAGGTAGAGAAGTTGTAATCGAAAATATTGCATGGGATGGTTTAATTCCCTCACTTAAAACTGGAAAAGTTGACCTTATTATTTCATCTATGACAATAACAGAAGAAAGAAAAAAATCAATTGATTTTTCAATTCCATATGCACAATCTTCTTTAGCAATCTTAGCAAATAAAGAATCAGGAGTTAAATCTATTGATGATTTAAATGTAGCAGGGAAAAAAGTTGCAGTAAAAAAAGGTTCAACTGGACATATTTATGCAAAAGACAATTTACCAAATGCAGAAGTTTTAGTATTTGATAAAGAAGCTGCTTGTGTACTTGAAGTTGTTCAAGGAAAAGCTGATGGGTTTATTTATGACCAATTAACTATTTATAAAAACTATGCAAAAAATATGGATACAACTGTTCCTTTACTTCAATCTTTTCAAAAAGACTTTGAATACTGGGGAGTTGCTATAAAACAAAATGATCCTTTAAAAGGTGAAGTTGACTCTTTTATTACGAAAGCAAAAGCAGATGGAACATTTGATACTCTTGCAAATAAATATTTAACAGATGCTAAAAAAACATTTGATGAATTAAATATTCCATTTTTCTTTTAGGAAATAATTATCCGTTTAAAAGATTTATTTATTCATGAATTAGGTTTTAAAAAGAAAAAACGGCTTCCAATAGCTGTTTATCTTTTTAACCTAATTTTTCTTATTGGATTAGTTCTTATTACATTTTATTTTATGTTTAAAAACATATCTTACAATTTTAATTGGGAAAGTGTTTACGAATATAGACAAAAGTTTGTTGATGGTTTTTTAATGACTATCATCATATCTTTTTTTGCACTTATTTTAAGCTTTGTTATTGGATTGTTTTTTGCATATGGACAAAACTCAAGATTTATTCCTCTTAGATTTTTCTCAAGATTTTATATTGAGCTAATAAGAGGAACACCTCTTCTTGTACAAATACTAATCTTCTTTTACGTATTTGCAAATAACTTAGGTTTTGAAAATAGATATATAGTTGGTACTGTTATTCTCGCACTTTTTGCGGGAGCATATGTATGTGAGATAATAAGAGCAGCAATAGAATCAGTAGATTTTGAACAGTATGAAACAAGTCTAAGTCTAGGGATGTCAGCATATCAAATGTATGTATATGTAATATTCCCACAAGCTTTTAGAAGAATGTTGCCAGCACTAACAGGACAGTTTGCTAGTATCATAAAAGACTCATCACTACTTTCAATCATATCAATTAGTGAATTTACTATGAATGCCCAAGAAGTAAATGCATATACTTATTCAACACTTGAAAGTTATATTCCGCTTGCTATTGGATATTTGATGTTAACTTATCCTATTTCTTATTATACAAGTAAATTAGAAGCTAATATTCATAAATAATATTTGCTTAATTAAGATATATTTACATAGAATTCCAAAAATTATAAAGGTTAAAAATGTCAGAGATAATTTTTAGATATATACATTTTATAGGTATTATGAGTTTATCTGCAACTTTAGTTGCTGAGCATTTAATTCTAAGTTCACAAATGAATATGAAACAATTTAAAAAAGTTGCTTTTATTGATTTGATTTTTGGAATAAGTGCAATTATAACTTTAATTGGTGGATTATCATTATGGTTGTGGGTAGGAAAAGATAGTAGTTTTTATTCAACAAACTGGATTTTTCATATAAAAATTACAATATTTATTCTAATCTCATTATTATCAATTTATCCAACAGTATTTTTTCTTAAAAATAGAAATAATAGTTCTGAAATAATTAAGATACCTAAAATAATAACTATCTTAATTAAAATTGAACTATTATTATTATTTATTTTACCATTCTTAGGTAACTTAATATCTCGTGGCTATGGTATTGACTGAATATAAGACTATAGTTAAAGAGGAATTCTTATTTTAAATATAGCTCCATCTTGACTATTTTTTATATTCAATTTACCATTACAATGGTCATTTATAATTAGTTTACTCATATAAAGTCCTAAACCTGTTCCATCTTTACTTTCTTTAGTAGAAAAATATGGATCAAAAACCTTATCAATTATATCTTCGGGGACTCCACCTGCATTATCTTCAATTTCAATTATCGCATAAGTCTGGTCAAAAAAAGTTCTTATTATGATTAATGGATTTGAAATATTATTTTCAAATAAAGCATCTTCAGAATTTTTTATAATATTTAAAAGAACTTGATTCACTTCAGAAGAGAAAAGCTTTAATTCTTTATTACAGTTAAAATCAACCTTTAATTCTATCCCTTTTGATTCAAGAGAAGGATTAACTATTGACATTGAGTTCTTTATAATTTTTTCTAAAGTTATACTACTTTTTTCTTTGTCTTTTTTAAAAAAGTTTCTAAAATCATCGATTGTCATTGATAGATGTTGGGCATAATCTGATATTAGTAATATTTCTTTTCTTAAATCATTATTTGAAATTTTTTCTTCTAATATTAGCTTAATTAATAAACTGTTTGTAGTTGCAGAAATTGCAGTTAGTGGTTGCCTCCATTGATGGGCAATCATTGATATCATTTCACCCATTTGAGCAAGTCTACTTTGCTTTAACAGTTGGTCTGTTCTTTCTTTTACTTTCTTCCTAAGTTTATTATTGATTTGTTTCAACTGGTAATGAATAAAGCCCCCAGCAAATAAAAGTAAAAATACAAAGACTATGATTTCAGGTAAATACTTATAATTTACATTTTGTTCATATTTAATTGATAGATACTTATTTATAATCTCTTGATGAGTTTCCTCAGATAAATTATCTACAAGTTTATTGAATATCTGAAGAAGCATTAAATCGTCATTTCTAACACCAATTGCTAAATTAGATTTTTCATTTCCAAGTTTACTCATGATTTTTAAATCATTCATATATTCAGTTTGTAATATATGACTTACACTTAACATATTCCCTGCAAAAGCATATAATTTATTTTCTTGTACTTGTTCTAAACCATCTTTATTACTATTGACTTCTTTTATTATAAAATTTGGATATTTGTTCTGAAGAATGGTCATTAAAGCATTATTTTTAACAACACCAACTGTTTTATATTTAAGATATTTTAAGTTATTAACATAATGTTGTTCATTTTTAGTAGTAATAATAAAAGGTATTTTTAAATAAGCCTTTGTAAAATTTAAATAAGTTTTTCTTTCTGGAGTAACATTACCTAAAGTTAAAATATCACATTTCTTCTCTCTTAAAAATGCTAATGTTTGAGTCCAAGAATCTGTATTGACTAATTTAATAGGAATCTTAATTTGTTTTTGAAATATATTAAAATAATCATAACTTATTCCAATATGTTCGCCATTTTTATTAATCTTTTCAAATGGCATCCAATCAGGATCAATACATATCTTTATCATTTTTTTCTTTTTTAAATATTGATTCTCTTTAAGTGAAAAGTTTTTATTATATTTTATATTATTGATAGAATCCTCAATTTGAACTTTAGGTATATCATTATGAGCAAAAGAGGCACTCAATAGAAATATAATATATATAAAGAAAATTTTTAAAACTGGCATTGTACGATATATCCTTTTAGTCTATGAAGAGAAACAATTATATTAATTATATCTTAAATTTAGTTAATAACTTTTTCAACATATTTTATTTTAATGGTCATATGTTAAATTAACTTTAGAAATAGGACTAAAATACTCCTATTTAAAAATAAGGAGCTTGTCATGAGTGACAATCAAAAAATTAAAGAGTTATTAAACAACGATTATAAGATGGGTTTTGAGACTTTAGTAGAAAGTGATACTTTCCCTAAAGGTCTAGATGAAAATGTAATTAAAGCAATTTCAAAAAAGAAAAATGAACCATCATGGCTTTTAGATTTTAGATTAAAGGCATATAAAAGATGGTTAAAAATGGAAGAACCATCTTGGGCAAATTTAAGATACCCGATGATTGACTATAATGATATTTCATATTTTTCTGCACCAAAAAAAGCATTGGATTCTTTAGATGAAGTAGACCCAGAGATTTTAAAAACATATGAAAAACTTGGAATCCCACTTGAAGAGCAAAAAATGCTTGCAGGTGTTGCGGTTGATGCAGTATTTGATTCAGTTTCAGTTAAAACAACATATCAAGAAGAGTTAGAAAAACTAGGAATTATATTTTGTTCTGTTTCAGATGCAGCAAATAATCATCCAGAATTACTAAAAAAATATTTAGCATCAGTTGTATCTACAGGAGACAACTATTTTGCAGCACTAAATAGTGCAGTATTTACAGATGGTAGTTTTGTATATATTCCACCAAATGTAAGATGTCCAATGGAACTATCTACTTATTTTAGAATAAATGCCTTAGATACTGGACAATTTGAAAGAACTATTATCATTGCAGATAAAGGATCTTATGTATCTTACAATGAAGGGTGTTCTGCTCCAAGTAGAGATGAAAGACAACTTCATGCAGCAGTAGTTGAACTTGTAGCTCTTGATAATGCACAAATAAAATATTCTACTATTCAAAACTGGTATCCAGGTGATGAAAATGGTAAAGGTGGTATTTTAAACTTTGTTACGAAAAGAGGATTATGTCAAGGTGAGAATTCAAAAATATCTTGGACTCAAGTTGAAACAGGTTCATCTTTAACATGGAAATACCCATCATGTATTTTAAAAGGTAAGAACTCAGTTGGAGAGTTTTATTCAGTTGCTATTTCAAGCAGGGCTCAACAAGCAGATACTGGAAGTAAAATGATTCACTTAGGTGAAAATACAAAATCAACAATTATCTCAAAAGGTATTTCAGCAATGACTGGAGTAAATGCCTATAGAGGATTAGTAAGAGTTGGTAAAAATGCGAAAAATGCAAGAAATATTTCTGAGTGTGATTCTTTACTTATTGGAAACAAGTGTAAAGCACATACTTATCCATATCATGAGATAAAAAATGCTTCATCAAATATAGAACATGAAGCTACTACTTCAAAAATTTCTGATGAACAATTGTTCTATCTAAATCAAAGAGGGATAAGTGAAGAAGATGCCATTGCAATGATTGTAAATGGTTTTTGTAAAGAAGTTTTAAAAGAGTTACCAATGGAATTTGCAGCAGAAGCAAAAGAACTTTTAAGTATATCACTTGAAGGTAGTGTTGGATAAAAATATAAAAAATGAAAAGCAGGAGAAACACATGCTTAATATAAAAAATTTAAAAGTAAATATTGATAATAAAGAAATTTTAAAAGGCTTAGATTTAAAAATAAATCCAGGTGAAATCCATGTTCTTATGGGACAAAATGGTGCAGGTAAATCTACACTAGTAAAAACATTAAGTGCTCACTATGATTGTGAAGTTACGCAAGGTGATATTACTTATAAAGAAAAAGATTTATTAGAATTAGATGTAAATGAACGTGCAAATGAAGGTATTTTCATGAGTTTTCAAAACCCAGTTGAAGTACCAGGGGTAAATAATAGCTACTTTCTAAGAACTGCAATAAATGAAAAAAGAAAATATAACAATGAAAAAGAGCTTGACACTATGGAGTTTCTAAAACTTTCAAAAGAAGAGCTAGGAAAATTTGACATTGATAAAAAATTGATGCAAAGAGATTTAAATGATGGCTTTTCTGGTGGAGAGAAAAAAAGAAATGAATTAATGCAGTTGCTTTTACTAAAACCAGAGTTAATCATGCTAGATGAGATAGATTCAGGTCTAGATGTAGATGCAATTAAAACTGTAGCAGATGTAGTAAATGATTTATTGCAAAAAGATAAAAACCGTTCACTTTTAATGATTACACATTATGATAGATTATTATCTTTAATAAAACCAGACTTTGTACATGTATTAAAAGATGGGAAAATAGTAAAAACAGGTGATTATAACTTAGCACTTGAACTTGATAGCAAAGGTTATGAAGGAATAGGAATAAATGATGAAACTAATTGATTTAAAAAATATAAAATTTCCTACAAAAAAAGATGAAGAGTTTAGAAAAATAGACCTTTCTTCACTTTATGAGTATAGTTTTAAAGATAAAAAAGATTATGTAATAAATTTAGATTTAGGACAAAAAAATAAAGTATCATCTACAAATAATGAGCTTTATAAAATAAATCAGAATTTGGACTCAAAAAACTATGAACTTATTATCAAAGAAGATACTAAAGAACCAATTGTTGTTGTTCATGTATTAAAAGATGATGATATTATAAATACAAACACTCTACATATAAAAGTAGAAAAAGGTATCAAAGCTTCTATAATAGAAGTTTTCTTATCAAATTGTAAAAATACATTTTATAGTGTAAATAGAGAGTTTGAGATTAAAGATAACGCAAATTTAAACTATTTTAAGTATCAAGATATAAAAGAGTCAAATAAATTGATTATAAATTCTATCATTGATTTAAAAAATAATGCAAATATAGAGCATACAAGTTTTGAATTAGGAGATGGATTTAATCTAAATATTTATGAAACTTCTTTAGATAATATTGAATCAAGTTTAAATATAAATGGTCTGGTAAGATTATATAAAGAAGCACATTCATCATCGATATTTAATACCCTTCATAACAACAAGAGTTCATTTAGTAATGTAAACTATAAACACTCTTTACATGATAATTCAAAAGCAGTGTTTGAAGCGAAATCTATAGTAAATGAAAATGCAAACTTTTCAAAAGTTTTACAAAACTCAAATACTATTTTACTAAGTGATGATGCAACAATATTTGCAAAACCTCATCTAGAAATATCTATTGATGAATTAGAAGCAAGTCATGGTGCAACAGTTGGTTCACTTAACAAAGACCAACTTTTATATTTACGCTCAAGAGGAATAGAAGAAAATAAGGCATTTGATATGCTTTTAAAAGCTTTTGAGAATGAAATATACGATAATATAAAAGACGAAAAAATAAAAAGATTTATAGCAAATTTTAAAAGAAGTGATTATGTTTAAAAAAGATTTTCCATATTTCAATAATTCTGAAATAGTATATTTAGACAATGCAGCAACTACTCAAAAACCAGAAGCTGTAATAAATTCACAGACAGAATATTATGAAAAATATTGTGCAAATACACATAGAAGTAATTTTGGTGATGCAAATAAAGCAACTCAAAAGTTTGAAGATGCAAGAAAAACACTTAAAAATTTTATAAATGCAAATATAAATGAAGAGATAATATTTACAAAAGGTGTAACTGAATCTATAAATTTTATAGCAAGTTCTTACGCAAAAAATTTTAAAACAGTTATTATCTCTAGCTTAGAGCATCATTCAAATATAGTTCCATGGCATATGCAAGGAAGAAGTTTAGGAAATGGTTTAGAAGTAGTAAAAGTAAATGACAACTTAGATTTTAACTTTGCACATTTTAAAGAACTACTAAAAGAGAATCCAAATGCCTTTGTAAGTGTAACTCATATCTCAAATGCCTTTGGAAAAATACATGATATAAAAATCATCACAGAACTTGCTCATAAGTATGGTGCTGTAGTTATGATAGATGGAGCACAAAGTCTAGCTCATATGAAAGTAGATATGCAAGAGCTTGATGTGGACTTTTTTGCAATATCTTCACATAAAACTTTTGGACCTACAGGTGTTGGTGCCATATATATAAAAGAAAAGTATTTAAAAAATGTAGAGGCTTATCAAACTGGAGGAGCTACTATACATGAAGTTGATTTTAATAGTTCGACTTTATTAGATTCTCCATATAAGTTTGAAGCTGGTACTCAAAATATTGCAGGAATAATTGGCTTTGCAGAAGCTTTAAATTTTATTTCACATGTTGGATACGAAAATATCGAAGCTATCGAAAAAAATGTATATAATTATCTAGATGAGGAATTAAGAAAAATACCTAATATCATCTTTTACAATAATATAGAAGATAGTGTAGGAAGTAGAAGTTTTAATTTTGAAAATATTGTTCATGATGATATTGGGATACTTGTTGACAAAATGGGTATTGCACTTAGAGTGGGACACCATTGTGCACAACCTATTATGAAGCAACTTGATATTAGAGGAACAATTAGAGTTTCAATTTCATTTTACAATGATTATAAAGATGTTGATAAGTTAATAGTGGCACTAAAAAGAGCTTTAAGTATGTTAGAAGATTAGAAGGATACTTGTGAGTATTGAACAAAGAGTAAATGATATAAAAGAAGACCTAGATTTTTTTGAAGATGAATTACAAAAATATGAATACATAATAGATTTAGGTAAAAAACTAGATTCTTTAGATGATGAATATAAAGTTCCAGCACATATAGTCCATGGTTGTACTTCACAAGTTTGGTTAGTATGTGAACAAAAAGATGGAAAGTTATACTTTAAAGGAACATCTGATGCTGTAATCGTAAAAGGTTTAGTATATATCATTCTAAAAATATTCTCTGATTCAACAATTGAAGAACTTAAAGATACTGACATGGATATAGTCTATGAGCTAAATTTAAGTGAGGTTATTACTCCAAATAGACAAAGTGGAATAATAGGAATGATAAAAAAAATAAAAGAATATGCTATTAAAGCGTAAAGTAAAAGGTAAATACTATGTCGTTAATAAAAAATGATGAAGCAATTAAAGCAGAAGTAATTAATAGATTAAAAAATATATTTGATCCAGAAATACCAGTAAATATTTATGACTTAGGATTAATATACAAAATAGACTTTGCAATAATAGATAATTATAGACATGCAAGTGTTGAAATGACACTTACATCTCCATCTTGTCCAGTTGCAGAAGGTTTAGTTGAACAAGTAAGATATGTAACATTAAGTGTTGAAGAAATAGATGAAGTAAATGTAAATTTAGTTTTTGACCCACCTTGGGATATGAGTAAGATGAGTGAAGATGCAAAAGAAATTATGGTAGCTTCTGGAGCAGCTATCTAAAGGATGCAGAAAAAAGAATTACTGATAGTTATATATACAATTACTATACTACTATCAGTAATGTATGCAACACAACCCTTGCAACCACTTTTAGCAAATGAATTTGAAGTATCAATTGTAAAAGCTTCCTCTTTTACGGCTGTTATTATGCTTTTTCTAGCTATTTCACCTATAATTTATGGATATATTTTAGAATCAGTTAAAACAAAAAAAGTTTTAATCATAGCTTCTGTTACACTTTTTATAACCAACCTTGCTTTAGGTTTTGCAAATAATTATGAAATATTTCTAATCATAAGAACAATTGAAGCAATGGTAATACCAGCAATACTCACAGCGTGTATGTCTATACTTGCAAATGATAAAGAAAATACAAAACTAAATATGTCAATTTATGTTGCAGCAACTGTATTTGGAGGATTAGTAGGAAGGGTGTTTTCTGGGTTTATTGCAGAAGAATTTGGATGGAGAGTAGTTTTCTTTTCGCTATCTTTTGCACTTTTAATAGGACTATATTTTATAAAACAACTCTCTTTTGAAGGAGATGCTAATTTAGTAAAACCTAAAATAAAAGATATTACAAATATTTTAAAAGATAAAAGATTTATAGTTATCTATTCACTAATGTTTACTATCTTTTTTGTATTTGCAGGACTTTTAAATATTTTACCATTTAGAATAAAAGAGCTTATACCTGAAACGTCTGAGACTCAGATTGGACTTTTATATTTGGGATATGGTATGGGAATTATTATCTCATTAACTATTCATAAAATTGTAAAGTTTTTTAAAAAAGAACTTCGAACTGTAGTTGCAGGAGTTGTTATATTTATAATTTCAACAAGTTTATTTCTTAGTTCAAATGCTTTGTTTTTATTTTCAGTTGTATTTCTTTTTTGTATTGGTATGTTTACAGTTCATACAGTATCAACAAGAATTGCAAACTCTCTTAAAGCCTCACAAAAAGCTTTAACTTCTGGTATGTATTTGACTTTTTATTATATTGGTGGAGCATTTGGTTCAATAATTCCATCAATTGTATATGCAAAATATGGATGGGACTTTACTATTTATATGTTTGTATTTGTACTTACACTTATTTTAATTTTTGTACATCTAAATAGAAGACTTTTTAAAGCTTTTAATTAGAAGAGGAACCCCTCTTCTAAAAAATATAAACAGCTGCACACCATCCAAATATTACTAAAGGGATATTATAGTGAATAAATGTAGGAACTACTGTATCCCAAATATGATCATGTTGACCATCAACATTTAATCCTGAAGTAGGTCCTAATGTACTATCAGAAGCTGGACTTCCTGCATCACCAAGAGCAGCTGCTGTTCCTATAATAGTAATTGTTGCCATTACAGAAAATTCTAATTGCATACAC
Source organism: Arcobacter sp. LA11 (assembly GCF_001895145.1). Classification (NCBI taxonomy): domain Bacteria; kingdom Pseudomonadati; phylum Campylobacterota; class Epsilonproteobacteria; order Campylobacterales; family Arcobacteraceae; genus Arcobacter; species Arcobacter sp. LA11. The sequence goes on from NZ_BDIR01000006.1 coordinate 65,286, forward strand.
AATGGAGCATAAATCGTTGCGATAATTGGTATAGTTGAAAAAGATGAACCAATTCCCATTGTTATAAATAAACCAACAATTAGCATTAGAAGTACAGCTAAAGACTTATTATTACCAATAATATCAACAATTGAAGATACTAATGTTTCAACTCCACCAGTTGCATTTATTACACTTGCAAAACCATTTGCAGCAATCATAATAAATCCAATCATTCCCATCATTTTTAAACCTTTAGTAAAAAAATCTTGAGTTTCATCTGCTTTTATTACACCAGCAACTATAAAAATAATAAATCCAGCTAATGAACCAACAATTATTGAATTTGTATATAACTGTAAACCTAAAGCAGTAACCGCAGATACTATAGCAATAAAAATATAGAATTTATTTATCTCTTTTTTCTGAGATTCTATTTCTAAAATCTTACTTACATCATATATTCTTTTTTTCTTATATGAGATAAAAATTGCAATTACAAGACCTAGGAACATACCTGAAACTGGAAATAACATAGCCATTGGTAATTGTCCGGATACTGCATTTACTCCATTATCAACTAAGTTTTTCAACAAAATTTCATTTAAAAATATACCACCAAAACCAATTGGCAATAACATATAAGTTGCAACTAATCCAAATGTAATAACACAAGCAACAACTCTTCTATCAAGTTTTAATTGTGCCATAGAATGAAGTAATGGTGGAATCAAAATCGGTATAAAAGCAATATGAACAGGTACTAAGTTTTGCGATGAAATTGCAGCAAATAAAATAAGTCCTAACATTAGATATTTTATATAAATAAATTGCATATCAGAAGTATCACCATTTATTTTTTTGATAATCATATTAGAAAGTAAATCTGTAATTCCAGATTTAGAAATAGCAACTGCAAAAGTTCCTAACATTGCGTAACTTAAGGCAATTGTCGCACCACCACCTAAGCCTGCATTAAAAGCTTTTATAGTTTCATTAAGTCCAAGTCCTGCTGTAAGACCACCTGTTATAGCTCCAATAATTAGAGCTATAACTATATTTACTCTTACTAATGAGAGTATAACCATTACAGTAACTGCAATAATAACAGAATTCATCTGTTTTCCTTTTAGTTATATAAAAATTGTATAATTCTTATATATTAATTTCATTTTTTAAGATGGAAGTTTATTCCAATTAAATTAAAAACAAAATTAAACGATGAACTATTATTCATCTAGGATATTGATAGTTAAAAAAATAATATAAATATTAAATACTCTTAACTTCAATTTTGTAACCATCTGGATCAATTAAAGTTTTTTCTTCATTTGAAAAAACAGTAAGACTTTTAAAACCAGTTGAAATACCTGTTTCATATTTAAAATTTTCATCTAAATCAAAAACATATTGTAATTCAATCATAGTAAAATCTCTTTTCCAAAGCCATTGTCTATTTTCAATATCTTCTACATCTTCATTTGGAAGTTTTTCTTTTGTAAATCCTAAAAAATATAAATCAAAACCTCTTTTCTCAAGATTCATTTTAGATAGAAGTTTCATATTTAAATCTTTTTCATAAAAATTCAAACTCTTTTCAATATCTTTTATTCTATATGTAATAAGGGAAAAAATAGCTCTATTTCCTAAAACATAATTCGAATCTTCTTTTTGTTTTTTATGGTTTTGCTCAAATTCATGTTGTATAAACTCCAACCCATAACCATCTGGGTCAAAAAAATGACAAAGGTTTGCCACATTAGGTACTTGAAAAGCTTCAGTTACTTCAATACCTTTCTCAATTAGTTTTTGCCTTGCAATATCTACGTCTTTTATACTAATTGCCATCTTCCAATATCCAGTAAGCCTATTGTCATCTTTTGGATAAACTATTTGCGTATTATTTTTATCGCGAATTAACTCTAAAATTGCCTCATTGGTATCAAGATTAAATTTCAGTTGATAAAATTCCTTTTCATCTTCTAGAAACTGATTAACAAGTTTCATCCCAAGTTTATTTATATAAAAATCTAAACTATTTTTTGTATTTGAAATATATATAGAGTGTTTTTCTAGATATTGCATCTTTTCGCCTAATATTGTTTTAAAATTTCAAACTCATCTTGAACTATTTTCCAAGAAGCTTCTTCTTGTTTAACCCATTCTTCAAGTGTAATTATACCTTCTGCGATATTCATTTTCCAATCAGAATCTAAATGTACAGTTTTTTCATCAATTACTTTAATATTTGTATTTGAATATTCAATATGTTTAGCAGCTTTTGTAGTCTCATTCAAAAAATCTGAGATTTCTTTTTTACCTTTAAATTCACCTACATTCTTTACAATCATTACTGCATCATCTACATATGCATTGATGCAAGCTTCTACATCACCTTTATTAAAACTTTCAATCCAAGCTAATGTGTATTGTTTAAAATCATTAATTATTGATTCATTATAGTATTTTATATACCTATTATAGTTGCAACTACTTTTCTTCTCCCACCAAAATTTCTATGTTCTCCTAAATAAATACCTTGCCAAGTGCCAAGATTAAGTTTTCCATTTGTAATAGGAATACTTAAAGAAACTCCAAAAAATGATGATTTTATATGTGCAGGCATATCATCATTTCCTTCATAAATATGTTCAAAATAACTTTTATTTGAAATCACATCATTTATGTAGTTTTCCATATCTGTTCGTACACTACTATCACAATTTTCATTTATAGTTAAGCTTGCACTTGAATGTTTAATAAAAAGATTAACAGTACCAATCTTTATACTTAAAATTTCTGATATGTTATTTAGTATCTCATCTGTGATTAAATGAAAACCTCTACTTTTTTGTTTTAAGCTAAATTCTTTTTGTAATATTTCCATAAAATAATAATATCAAAAAATTAAAAAATCTATACTATAAAGAATTAATAATTTTTATGGAATAATTAAAATTATGAGTAAATCACGTAAAGTTCAAAAGAAAAAAACCTTAGCAAATACAATTTCAAGAATAGTCTTTAAAGGACTTGTAGGAATTGCAGTTATCCTGTTTGCATATATACTTTATGATAAGACAGATTTTTCTAGTAACACGATGACATTGTCATCTCCAAAGAAAAGTCAATCAACTGCATATACTCCTTCACAACTTAAATGGTTCGATTCTTTTGGTGGAGTGGAAAACGTACCCAGTAAAAATAAGAAAAAAAGTTCAAAGTCTAGTGGAAATACTGGATTTAAATATGAAGGATTCAAAAAGTAGGTAAATATGATGGAAATAATTTTTATAATCACTTCAATCATAATATTTTTTATAGCTATTCTTCTATCTTTTCAAACATATAAATACTTTAAAACAATGTGGAAATTCAAGAATAGAAAAAAAGATGGAAGTGAAGATGATGATTTTGAATATTTCGATTAAGAAATAGAAGAAAGCTTCTATTTCTCAAAAATTCTATCTAACGACGCCTTTGCTAAAAACCTATCATAATAAGCATTATCAAAACTCTGTTTTGCACTAGATAATAAAAAGTTTGCATTAATCAAATCTGTACTACTTGATAATCCTTCTTTAAATCTATTATTTACTATTTTATAGTTTTCATTTGATTGTTCTAAAGATACTTTAGCAGTTTCAAAATTTAATTGTGAAACTTCAAATTCCTCTATTGCTTCTTCATACTGAAGTTTAATAGAAAGCTTTAAATCCTCTAAAGCCTCTTTAGTCTGTAACAATCTTTTTTGATAGATAATATCTTGTGAAGAATCTTTTCCTCCATTAAATAAATTCCATTTTAAATTTATTGTTGCAGTTTGTTGATCATCAACATTTGAATCATCCACATCTAAAAAAGCATCATCCCCATATTTTGTATATGTCAAGCTTAAATCTGCACTTGGCATATAATTACCTTTATTTGCAGATTTTTGACTAACTAAAGATTCAATAGTCATCTTCACAGCTTTTATTTCACTTCTACTATCTAACTCTTCTAAATTATAGTTTTCTAACATGATTTTTTCTTTTTGAAGGTCATTTATTTTTTCATTTGAATCTAAAGAACCCCCAAGTACGTTTTTCAACTGATATCTAGCAATTTTTGAATCAGCTTTTGCTCTTGCTAAATCTTGTTTAGATTGAAGCATTTGAGCATTTACTTGAAGTAAATCATTTCTAGCTAATAAACCTTGTGCAAATCTATTTTCAGAATCTTTATATTGTTGTTCCAAAAGTTTAAAAGCATTGTTTTGTGTTTCAATATTTTTTAAACTTTTTAAGTATGTAATATAATATTGTTTAACAGAATAAATTAAATCATATTTAGCTGCTTGATAATTGTACATAGACGTATCTGCAAGTTGTTCTGAACTTTTTAAATTGTACTTATCAGTTAAACCATTAAATAAATTATATGATAATACTGCACTTGCATTGGAGTTATCTTTTCCTGAACTATTTATATCTTCTGCATTTGCATTATATGTATAACTTAAATCAAGTTTTGGTTGATATGAGCTTTTTGAAATATTTATATTCTCTTTTGCTTCATCATAAATATATTGTTGTTTCTTTAAATTATTATTGTTTAATAAAGAAATTTCAACTGCTTCATTTATATCCAAAGCATATAAATTTAGTCCAATAAAAAATACTGGTATAACTTTTAAAATATTTTTATTCATTTTTTAATCCTTATGCTTTACTAACATCTACTGGTTCTTTTATTTTTCCACCATTCATTCTTTGCTCTAATTTAATAAAGAACATTAACAATGCAGGAGTAACAAAAATTGTAAATATTGTTGAAAATGCAAGCCCACCTGTAATTACAGAACCTAAACCTCTATAAAATTCAGAACCTGGACCTGGAATTAAAACAAGAGGCAACATACCAAATATTGAAGTCATAGAAGACATATATATTGGTCTGATTCTTGTTCTAGTTGCTTCTACTACAGCTTTTTTATGTTCCATACCTTCATTTCTTATATAGTTCAAACTTTGGTGTACTATTAGAATCGCATTATTTACAACAATACCCACCAAAATAATAAATCCTAGCATAGTCAAAATATCTAAGGTTTGCCCTTCTGCGCCAGGGACAAAATTTTTCGTTAACCATAAACCAATAAAACCACCTGCTGTAGCAAGAGGAACAGTAAACATAATAACTAAAGGATAAAGGAAGTTACCAAATAATGATGACATAAGTAAATATATAACTAATAATGCTAATAAAAAACTTCCTGTCAATAAATCAATCGTTTCATCTAACTTATCAGCTGTACCAGATATTCCAATTTCAATATTATTAGCTATAACTCCTTTTGATTTCATATCATCTAACATTCCACTAACTGTTTTCATTACTTCTTCAATTGTTTTATCATCAGGAGGTGTTACTTGAAGAGTAATAGTTCTTTTACCATCTAAATGTCTGATTTCACTAATACCTGCTGAATTACTATATGAGGCAAGAGATGAAATAGGGACTAAAGATTTATTAGGTAATGCAATCTGTGAAGACATAATATCTTCAGGAGTTTTTATTAAATTATCATCTGCTTTTAAAACTAAATCAATTTTCTTTTTTCCATCTTGTTCAAAATTGCCAATTTTTCTACCACTCATTAAAATATCAATAGATAGACCTAAATCTTGTGAACTCATACCAAGTGCTTTTAGTGCATCCTGATTTGGTGTAATTTTAACTTCTGGATAAAGTAACTCAAAAGATGGGACCGGTCGCGGTTGAATTCCTGTAGTTTGCATAATTGCACCAAAGAGTTGCATACTTGTATTTGCAATGTCTTCCATTTTTTCAGAACTTATATCAACATTTACCGTATTTCCTTCTCCAATACCATCTTCAAATACACCTGATTGTAAAGGAATACCAATAACAGACGGTAAAGAGTTTACAATAGGTCTAAACATTGGGATAGTCTCTTTTGCTCTATCTTCATGCATAGAAGTTCCACCAAAAAGATTAAAATCTCCAAAAGAAACAAAAAATACTCTATTTAATCCTGGAATATCTCCAACATCTTTATTTACATATGGTTCAACTTCTTTCATCAAGTATGCACCCATATCATATCTTTCTTGATATGAAAGACCTGGAGGAGTAATAAGAATATTAAAAATTAAGTTCTTATTTCCTTGTGGTAAATAATCTCTTTTTGGCTCTAATTGAACGATAATACCTACTGAAATTGATGCAAGCAGTGTTATTGTCACTATTTTTGTTAATACATTTTTTAAAGATAGATTTACAATAGACATAATTAGATTTACAATCTTCTCACCAAATTTTGCTAATGATCCAGCATCCTTTGGCTCTTTCTTTGAAATACCAGCAAATGTTTTCCAAAGCATTGGAATAACTGAAATAGAAACAAATAAAGAAAAAGTAACTGCTGCTGTTACTGCAATAGCTATATCTTTAAACAGTTGTCCTGCTTCATCTTGTAAAAATACAATTGGTAAGAATACTGCAATAGTTGTAAGTGCCGAAGCAATTAATGCTCCCCAAACTTCACTCGCTCCAACATACGCAGCTTCACTAACACTCATACCTTCTTTTCTATGTCTATCAATATTTTCTAATACAACAATGGCGGAGTCAACTAACATACCAACGGCAAAAGAAATACCAGCTAAAGAGATAGTATTTAAACTTCTTCCCATAGTCTCTAAAATTATAAATGTACCAATAATAGAAATAGGAATAGCTACAGATACAACAGCTGTAGGAGAAACACTTCTTAGAAATAAAATTAAAATAACAACTGCTAAAAGACCACCTATCATGATATTTTGTTGAACTAAATCAACTGAACCAACAATATATGGTCTTTGATCATATATCCATTGCATTTTAAGTTTTTTATCTTTTAAAATAGTATCATTTAACTCATTTACAACTTTTTCTACATCATTTGTTAATTTAACAAGGTTAGCAGTAGAGTTTGGTTGAACTCCTAAGAACATTCCATCTTTTCCTAAGAACATAGCAACTGAATTTGCTGTTTCATAACCAAAGTCTACTTTTGCAATATCACCGACAGTTACTCTTTGTTCTCTATTAGAAATTAAAATAGTATTTTCAATATCTTTAGTTGAAGCAAATTTATGAACAGTTCTAATTCTATATGCACGTCTTTCTATATTTTGAATACCTGCAGCAACATCTACATTTTCACTTTGTAAGATATTAATCACTTGTGAAATAGTAAGCCCATAAGAAGCTAATTTATTTGTATCAAATACAATTTGCATCTCTTGGTCTCGACCACCTGCTGTCATTGCTCCAGCTACACCATCAACTCTTTTAATTGTAGGTACAATTTCATCATCAAAGAAAGTCTTATACTCATCAATATGTCTAGTATTTGAATCTTCCGTTTGAAGCATCATCCAAATAACAGGACTTGCCGTTGCTGTTTCAATAATAGGCTCATCTACATCATCAGGATAAGAACTAACTTCATTTAGTTTATTTGATACATCTTGTAAAGCTGCCCTAATATCAGTACCTAGTTTGAAAGTTAAAGTAACTTCACCGTAATTATCCTTTGAAGATGATTCATATTCTATTAAATTATTTAAACTTTTTAATGCATCTTCTTGCTCTTCTATAATCTCTCGCTCAATCTCATAGGGAGTTGCTCCTGCCCAAGTAGTTGTAATCTTGATTTCAGGCTTTGTTACAGAAGGAGTTAATTGATATGGTAGTTTTGTAAGAGATAAAAACCCAAACAATACAACGATTAAAACTGATACTATTATTGTAACTGGGTTTTTAATCGAAAATTTAATTAAATCCATTTTTTATATTCCTTTAAATTGTTCCCTAATTTGAAGGGAACCTTTTTATTTTTAATTTCTTTTGACAATGGAAATAAATTCCATTTAAAGAAACAAATCCTAAAGAAGATAGCGAGCTATCTTTACTTATTTATAATTTTTACTGGTGAATTAGGGAAAACTCTTTCATTTCCTTTTAAAACAATATCCATACCAGGTACTAATCCTTGACCAGATACAGCAGTTTTAGTTCCATCAAACCCAACAATTTGAACAGGAATCATTTGCGCTAACATCTTATCATCTATTGAAAATACTACATTTTGTCCAAATCTTTTTATAACTGAATCTCTAGGTAAAAGTAATGCTTCTTTTTTACCATTTTTTGATAAACTCACCTTTGCTTGTTGTCCATCAAATACAAAAACATCTTTTATATCTGCAACAAGTTTTACAGGAAATGTTCTAGTTAACTTATCTCCATTTGGAATAATCGCACTTAAAGTAGAAGAAATACTTTTATCCCCAACATTAACATCATATATATCTCCAATTTTTAAACCATTTACTACATTTAGAGGTATATTAAAAATAAATTCTGCTTTAGTTGTATCAACGATTTTTGCAACAGGAGTTCCTGCACTTACCCATTCACCTAAGTTGATATTTTTTTCAACTATTACACCAGTAAAAGGTGCCTTGATACTTTTTTTGTAACTTTGGATTTGTAGTTCTTTTAAATTTGCTTCTAAAGCTTTTACATTTCCAGAAGAAGAGTTTAATTTTAGCAATGCATCATCGTACTCTTTTTGTGTAATTGATTTTGATTCTAAAAGTTTTTTATATCTTAAATAGTCTTTTGAAGAATTCTTTTGTTCATCTCTTGCTACTTTTAGATTTGCACGTACTGCTTTAATTTGTGCATTTAAAACATCTGCATCAATTTGTACTATTGTTTTACCTTTTTTAACTTTATCACCAATTTCGAAATTGATTGACTTTACTACTCCAGAATTTTGTGCTGCAAGCATAGATTTTTTATCAAAATTAAGTGTTCCAATAAACTCTTGTAAAGGGTTTACTTCACCTTTTACTAGTTTTGTAGTTTCAACTAAAGATGGTCCACCCATCGCAAAAGCTGAAATAGCAAATAAAGAAACTGCTATTAATTTTCTTAACATTTTTATTCCTTGATTATTAATTTATCTGTTATATTATGCACTATTGGTGCAACTATAAATACTATTGGGAAGGCAAAAATAAAAGCTTTTATAAACGCTTCCATCCATTTTAAAATAAATCCATCTACTAACCCAAGGTTAATAAACGTAATTACCATACTCATTATAAAACTCATAAATAAAGACATAAAAAAAGCAAATGTCAATCTTCTGAATTTTGGGTTTATCATTTTTTCACTTCAATCAAATCAAATAAGTTTCCTAAGAAATCCTCACATGACTTTTTAGCATCAAAGTTTATTTGGGTCATCTTCATTAAAACAACGCCTTTTTCAAAAATCATAATTCCATCAATAAAATTTCTAGATAGTTCTTGAAGTTCACCATTTGAAATCCCTTCTTCTATCATCATTTTTAATTGCTCTTTAAAAAAATCATTACATTTATCATTGAAGTTACACATATTTTCATTTTCATCTGATAAAACTATTGATAAATATTCTCTATAACCATTAAAATGTTTTATATTTTCTTCACTATCATTCATAACAAAATCAAAAAAGTGATAAATTTTTTCTCTGATTGTTTTTACATCTTTAATAGTTTCTAAAAATTGATTATGATGATGTTCTATATGCATATTTATTATTTCAAAAATAATATCTTCTTTATTTTCAAAATATTCGTATACAGTACCCTTACCTATGCCTGCCGTTCTAGCAACTTGTGCAACTGTAAGTTTTTTCATTCCTCCATCATGGATTAAATCAAAACATGCAAGTGCAACCTCTCTTCTTTTTTCTTCTTTGTTAACTTTTCTAGGACTCATTTCACTCCTTTCAATTTACAAAAAATCTAATTAAATATTTTTTGACTGACCGTCGGTCATTTATATAATTGAAGTATAGTTTATATATTCTTAAGAAATTCTTAAATTTGACCGACGGTCAGTCAAATTTTTAAATTACTCAAATATTACATTAAAATTATGTGAGAAAAGTGTATAACGGCTTGAAAAATATAAGTATGCAAAATAATTACTAACTTTTAGCGTAATTTAGTTACTTTTTAAAAGCAAACAAATTATACTTGTGTTGAGTTAATAGTCTAGTTTATCTGTTGTATCTTTTTAATATATAAGTCAAGTCATAATATATTATTTGGATATTTTTATGTAAAATCATACATCGAATTGATACAAAAAGAGGTTTAGCGTTAAAAGATGAATTAACAAAAATACTTAAAGATATTGATTTAAATAAATAAGATTTTGCAAAAAAAGCAAAAGATATGTATAAAATCGTAGAGGCAGTAAAGCCTCATATTAAATAAAGTAAGTCCTTATGATTTACGTTTAACCAAAGGGATATATTTTGGCTGCAGACATTAAATTAGAAAACATTATCTTACCAAAAGATGAAAATGCAAGACTATGGAGATATATGGATTTTACAAAGTTTATTTCAATGATTTCTTCAAAAAATCTTTTTCTTGCAAGAGCAGATACCTTTGAAGATATTTTTGAAGGCTCTTTCCCAGAAAAAAACTTAGAAATAAGAGAAAGAACTGACAAAAAGCTTTTTGAGTATGGATTACCAGCAGATTCATTTACTGACACATATAAAGAACTAAGGAAATGGACATATATAAATTGTTGGCATTCAAATCAGCATGAGTCAGCTGCAATGTGGGAACTATACACTAAAACAAATGAGTCAATTGCAATTGAAACTAGTTTTAAAAAGCTAAAAGAAGCTCTTCCAAATAATGTAACAATTACCTATGTAAAATATATAGATTACAATAAAGATGTAATTTCTGAAAACTTTATGTATACACCTTACATTTATAAAAGAAAGTCATTTGAACATGAAAAAGAAGTAAGAGTAATAACACAAGATATAAATGAAATGCTTAATCTTAAAGAAAATGAGAAAAAAGGTATCAATATAAGCATTCAAAATATTAATGATTTAATAGATTTTATACATATATGCCCAAAAGCTCCAGAATGGTTCATAGAAATAGTAAAAGAAATTAGCTCAACATATGGAATAGATGTTAAAAAAGTAAAAAAATCAAACTTATATTCTGACCCAATATATTAAAAGTATGTTAATTGATATAGATAAAATAGAGTTTGAGGATTAGTTCTTATTAATCTATCTAAGTTAATTAAATCAAAGTTGATATCATTTAGTACTCATAATTTAGTTTTTTCTTTTGAGTACAGTAACAGAGTGAGCACATCCTAATACTTCAATATATATTTTATGGTCTTCAGTAATAAGATCTATAATTTGTTCCTAATTTCTAAACTTATATTCCATTCACTAACATTTTAGGGTAGTGTATAGAAACTAAATATTATTTTTGAGGTTTTTTTATACAAAGCTTATGTTTAGTTTTTCATTTATCATTTTTAAATAATAATGATAATCTAAATTCTTATTGTCAGCTAATATTAAATTAATTTATGTAAATTATAATTTACATAAATAGATAAAAGGATTTATCATGAAAAAAACTTTATTTGCAATAGTTCTATCTCTTGGATTAATCTCAAGTATAAATGCATATGAACTAAACGGAGAGTTAGGGGTAAAATGGACTGGATATAAAACAGAAAAAAAAGCTCCTGTTTCTGGTACATTTAATGATATTAAATTAGATATCAAATCATCTGATGACTTAAGTACCTTTTTAAAAAGTTCTATGGTAACTATAAAATCTAGTTCTCTTGAATCAAAGAATCCAGGTAGAAATCTAAATATTACCTCAACACTTTTTTCTCTTGCAACAGCAAAGATTATAGAAGGAAGTATTTCTGAAGTAAATGAAATGAAAAAAAGTTTAACTTTAAATGTAACGATGAATAAAGTTATAAAATCAGTTCCAATGGCATATGAAATGACAGATGGAAAAATCATAGCAAAAGGTGTCATTGATATTTTAGATTTTGATATGAAAAGTTCATTTATGGCATTTGCTAAAAAATGTGGAGCACTTCATCAAAACAAGTCTTTTTCAGACGTTGCAATAGAATTTATTGTTCCCTATAAATAAAAATAATGATAGCTTTGATTTTAAAAATAATTAAAGCTTCATTGTATTAATCTTCATTATAATAGAATAACAGCTAAGAAACTATGGAGAAAAAAATGAAGATATTAGAAATTAGACCAGTTAATAAAGATGATATTGCAGTTAAAAGAAATGCAGAAGTAGTACCAAAAAATTATTTCAATGCTATCTTTGAATACAAAGAAAAGACTTATACTGCAACTATTAGAATTTCAACTAATCATATTGCTGAATGCTTAAATGAAAATAATCAACCAGTTAGAATAAAAGAAGAGACAGAGAGAAAACTAATTACAGCTATAAATCAATACAATAAAAAACTAGAAAAATAAATTAGGTATACTTTATATACCTAATTTATTTCATCAAGAAGAACAAGATAATCTTAAATTAGCATGTTCTGCAGGTGTTGGTTTTGAATACCTCTCAAATTCTTTATGCTCATCAAATGGATTTTGAGCAATATTTAATAAATCATTTACCAATTTAAAATCACCCTCTTTTGCATTATCTATTGATTCTTGAAGCATATAGTTTTTGATAACATATTTTGGATTTATTTTTTTCATCAATTTTTGCATTATTTTGAAATCTTGATTTTGTTCTTTTATTACTTTCTTATACTCTTTAAGCCATTTAATAATAGGTTCTCTAAATACACAAATATCAGTAATAGCTGATACCTCCTCTAAGCTTTTAATTTTAGTTAATTCATAGAAGAAACAATTGTAGTCACATTTTGCACTCTCTAAACTTCCTAATAATTCAATAATTAAATCTAAATTTGAATTTCCACTTAAACTTTCATCTAAGCCTATTCTTTTGTTCATAAGTTCTAAATATACTTTTATATGCTGAGGAATAAAAGTCTCTAAATAACTCATAAGTTTTTCAAAATCACAAATATCTTTTAAAGCATTTGCTAAAACTTCTAGATTCCAGCCAGCTATATGAGGTTGATTGTTGTAAGAGTATCTTCCTTCAACATCCGTATGATTACAAATATTATGCTTCTCGAAAATATCCATAAAAGCATATGGACCATAATCTATTGTTAGTCCAGCCATTGACATATTATCACTATTCATAACACCATGCATGAAACCATAAACTTGCCATTTGGCTATTAGTTCTGCTGTGTTATCAACAAGTTCATAAAACATTTTCTCATATCTGTTTTCTTCATTTTCTAGATGTGGATATGATTGTTTTATTACATAGTCTGCTAATTGTGTTAAATTTTTCTTTGAATCTTTTGTTTTAGCAAAAAACTCAAATGTTCCTACTCTAATCCAAGAAGGAGACATACGCATAACAACAGCACCAGTTTCAACTTCTTCATAAGATCTAAATACTTTATGAGAAGAACCAATTAAAGCTAAAGCTCTAGTAGTTGGAATACCAAGGGAATGCATAGCTTCGCTCATAATAAACTCTCTAATAGAAGACCTTAATACAGCCCTTCCATCACCTTGTCTTGAATAACGTGTTAAACCAGAACCTTTTGTCTGTAAATGCCAATCATTTACACTTCCAAGATTTATAGCTCTTCCATCTCCAAGCTGTGGAACAAAATATCCAAATTGATGTCCTGCATAGACCATAGAATATGGTTGGCTTCCGTCTAAAACTTTTTCACCATTTATAAATTTTACAAAATCTTCTTTTTCACATTCCTCATAATCAAGCCCTATTAAATCACAGGCACTTTTACTATAAGATACAAGATGAGGATTGTTTAAAGGTTGAGCAGCTAGCTTTTGAAAAAGACTCTCATCAAATTGAAAATAATCTACATTTAATTTTAATTCATCTAACTTCATAATATTTTCTTTTTATCTATTTTAGAAACAATATCAAAATAAGATAAGAAATGTCTTATATTAAAAAAGATAAAAATTTAATTTTGTTCTATTTAACTCTCATACTTTATCAATTGGCTCTTGTTGTGTTGCACAATGAATACTTCCTCCACCAGAAGCAATACCATCTATTCTAATTTGTTCAATTACTCTATTTGGATACGCTTTTTGTAAAATTTTCTTTGCTTTTTTATCAGCAAAATCATCACCAAAACTTTGCATAATGATTGCACCATTACAAGCATAGTAACCTATATATCCTGCTGCAAAATCTTCAACTCCATATTTTTCATTTATTTCTTGTGGATTTTTTAAAATAGTTAATTCAAATTTGTTTCCATTTAAATCTGTAGCATTTTCTAGTATTTTTATATTTTCTTTTGTTAGTTCATGTTCATAGGATTTAGTATATGGTTCATATGCTACTGCAATTTCTCCAGGTTTAATAAACCTTGCATAAAAATCTGTATGACCATCTGTTATATCTTTATCTTTTATCCCTTTTAACCAAATAATCTTTTCTAATCCTAAAAGATATTTCATCTCTTCTTCTACTTCTTTTTTAGTTATATTTGGATTTCTATTATCATTTAAAATACAACTTTCAGTTAAAATTGCAATACCTTTACCATCTACTTCAAAACATCCACCTTCTAAAGTAAGTTTTGTATTTAAAACTTCTAATCCTTCATGTCTTGTTATAAAAGAAGCAACTTCAGAATCAAGCCTATATTCTTGGTCTTCACCCCAACCATTAAAATTAAAATCAATTCCTAACTTATCATTACTTTGATTATATACAAACACAGGAGCTGTATCTCTGAGCCATAAATCATCAAGATCTTTTTCTATTAAAGTTATAGGATAGTTATATACTTTTAAATCTCCAAATAATTTAAGAGCATCTTTTTTATCGTATTTACTAACCATTACATTTACAGGTTCATATTTTGCTATAGTTTTAGCAATTAAAGCTAAATTTCTTTTTACTTCTGGAATTTGTTTTTTTGACCATATATAATCATTTGTAACAAAAGATATCCATGTTCTTTTATGAGGTTCTGATTCTTCTGGCATATAAAACTTCATTGTTTCTTCTTTATATTTATTTAATTTTTTTGCATTTAGATTCAAAGCTAAGCCCATAGTTACTAGTGACGATGAGTAAATAAATTTTCGTCTTGAAATCACAATATTCCTTTTTTAAATTTTTATCTATAAACTATACAAAAAAAAATCTTCTTTTTTTGTTATAAGTTTTTTTAATACTTAATTTTTATTGATTTTTACTCTTATAAAAAATTAGCTATAATCCCGTTAAAAATACAGGATTTTTATGAATAATAAACATATAGAAACATCACTAAGCCATATTGCAAAATTTGCTCCGTTTGAAGAACAATCAGGAGCTTCTCATTTTCCTATTTATAATACTGGGACATTTGATTTAAAAAAACAATCTGGTGATAAAATATATGACTATACAAGAAGTGATAATCCTACAAGAGAAATGTTAGAAAATCTATTTGCAGAAGTGGAAAATGGAGCTGGTTGTGTATGTACACATACAGGCATTGCTTCTGTTGCCTTACTTTTTGAAACCGTATTAAAAGCAAATTCTCACATTTTAGTTGAAGCAGATTGTTATGGTGGAACATTTAGATTGTTAAAAATATTTAAAGAAAAGTACAATGTAACTGTTCACTTTGCAGACTTTTTAGAGTTTGATAAAATGGAAGAGATTCTAAAAAACAATCCTATAGATTTAGTACTTTGTGAAAGTCCTACAAATCCTGGATTAAAAATTATAGACTTAGAAGAAGTTGCAAATCTATCACATAAGTACAATTCATTATTTGCAGTTGATAACTCTTTAGCAACATTTATATCTCAAAGACCTCTTGACCTAGGAGCTGATTTTTCTTTATTTTCAACTACTAAATATATATCAGGTCATGGAGCAGTTGTTGCTGGTGCAATTGTTGCAAAAACAAAAGAACTATCTGAACAAATTCACTATTATGCAAATGCAGGTGGACGAAGTCAAAACCCTATGGATGTGTATTTAATCACTCTTGGTATTCCAACTCTAAAAGTTAGAATGCAAGAACATGAAAAAAATTCAATCGCAATTGCAAACTTCTTAGAAGAACAAGATTACATAATAAAAGTAACTCATCCAAGTTTAGAATCTCATTCTCAACATGAGTTAGCTAAAAAGCAAATGGATTATATTCCAGGACTATTTTGTGTTGATTTTAATAGTGTTGAACTAGCTGAAAAGTTTATTGAAGATACTAAGATTTTTGGAGAAAAATGTTCTTTTGGAAGTCCAGATTCAAGAGTGGAAATACCTGCAAAAATCTCACATGCAACTTTTTCTAAAGAAGAATTAGCAGCTATTGGAATAGCAGATTCTACAGTTAGATTTTCAATTGGTTTAGAAAATGTTGAAGACTTAATTGAAGATATTAAACAAGCTGTTAAATAAACAATGATTAAAAACTTTTTTGAACCAATAGAATGTGGAGAAACGCTGCCAATAAACAATGTACATGCAGTATCTGTTTCAATGCCAACTATTCAAGATGTAATAGATTATGAAGAACAAACACCTGAGATTCTAGAAAAAATCAAAAGTGGTTATCCAAGATTTATATTACATCCATATTTAAAACAACTGGGACTTTTTATAAAAAAGAAATATCAAGTTTGTGATGATTATGAAGTAGTTCTATTGAGTTCACAAAAAGCAGTTGCACTTGTAAGTGATAAATATTTTATTCATAACAAAATAGAAATAGATGAACCTTTTGGTGTAATTTTAGTTCGAAATGGAACATGTCAACTTCAAAAAGTATTAATGTATATTCAACATGTTGGATGTAATCTATCTTCAAGACTAGCAGAAGAGTATCTTTATAAAGAGGGTTTAATAATCTCTTTACATGAAGAAGAACTTGAAGATAAAACAAAAGCCAAAGATATAATAATCAGTACTTTAGCAAGTGCTTACGAACAACCAAAAGAAAATATATGTTTAGCACCTTCAGGGATGAATGCTATTTATTCAATTGTGAGAGGACTAAATTCAATTCAAAGTCACAATGGAAGAAATATTTTAGTTCAATTTGGATGGCTATATCTGGATACTATGAATATAGTAAATCATCATTTTGATAGACAAAAAGTTTTCCCAGATATTACAAATCTAGATTTACTTGAAGAGTATTTAGAGGAGTATGGGTTTAGTATTACTGCAATTATTACAGAAATTCCAACAAATCCACTTCTTACAAGTGTAGATATAAAGAGATTACGAAAGCTTTGTGATAAATATAATATACCTTTAGTAATCGATACTACATTCGCAACACCATATAATCTAGACTTAAAAGATTATGCTGATATTTTTGTAGAATCACTTACAAAATTTGCTTGTGGAAATGCAGATGTTCTGATGGGTGCAATAATTTTAAATAAAAAACATAATCTATCACACATGACAACAGAATTTTTCAAACACTGTGAATGCGTTTATATAAAAGATATACAAAGACTAGCGTTAGAAATAAAAGATTATAAAACTAGAATTAAAAAAATCAGTTCTAATACAAAAATGTTGGTAGAGTATTTTAAATCATGTTCATATATTGATAAAATCTATTATTGTTTAAGTGAAGAAAATAAAGAAAATTATTCGCAAACTATGATTGATGACAACTCATATACAGGAGTTGTATCTGTAACTTTTAATAAAAATATAGAAGAAGTATATGACAAACTAAACTTTGCGAAAGGTCCTAGTTTAGGAACAGAGTTCACTCTTCTTATGCCTTATACATATTTAGCTCATTATGATTTAATAGTTTGTAAAGATGGAAATAGATTTTTAAAAGAAATTGGATTACCTATTGATTTAATCAGAATTTCTGTTGGAAGTGAACCTATAGAAGAAATTATAAAAGAGTTTAAAAAGCTAGAAAATTAATCTAGCTTTTTTTTCTTGCTAAAATATAAAACTTATTATCTATCTCTTTATTTTTTAAAAGAATATAATTTTCTTTTATAGTTTTTAAAACTTCTTCTCTATCTATATTTGAAGAATCAAAAATATGAAAAATTATTCCATCTTTATTTAATAATTTTTTTTGATTCTCAAAAGAGAGTTCTATCTCTGCTAAACTATATTTATCAAGCTTTTCATTTGAAAATATACAATCAAATTTCTTTTGCAAATCTAATTCAATTTTATCAACTAAAATTACACGTATATCAATGAAAGTATCTTTTAAATATCTAGTTTTAACTTTTTCATCTTCACTTGCAATTACTTCATAATATTCATCTAAAAGTTTTAAGTCGTCACCTTTATTACTTCCAAGTTCTAAAACCTTTTGGAACTTTGGAAGATGCTCTTTTAATATAGATATAAAATCTATCATGAAATTCCTTTTTCCCTAGATAATATTTGCATTTAAAAATAACAATATACCTAAAATAAACATAACAACAGGAGCTAGAATCTCTAAAAAGTTAGTGATTGAATGTGACCTACTAGATAATTTACTAACACTAACTCCTAAAAAAGAAGATGCAAAAATAACTAATCCCATACCTAAACTTATAAATATTGAAGCCAAAAGAACAGCAAAATATGTTTTTAAAACAAAAGCATAAATAAACAATACAACAGTTCCAGGACAAGGGATAAGTCCAGCAGTTAATACAAAATATAAATCTTGTTTCATAAATCTTGGTTTTAAACTATTTGTTTTTACTGGTTTATTTACACTCCAAGTTGCATTTGTATTTTCACTAGCAGAACAACATGAACTACAAGCACAACTTTTATTTTTCAGCTTATTATATAAAATATACATAGCTAAAAGGATAATTAATACAGCAGAAACTTTTGTCAAGATTTCTACAGAATCATTTACAAAATTGTTTAATATTGACTGAAGAACAAAAACAGAAACTACAACTAATATTAAAGCTCCAATAATATGAATAAAAGCACTTAATTGAGAGACCCAAAATGCTTTGATATAAGAACTTTTATTTGCTACAAAGTATGAAAAAGCCAATGATTTTCCATGTCCAGGACCTAAAGCATGAATTATTCCATAAACAAATGAAATACCTAAAAGAATAAGAAGAGCAAGATTATCTCCTTGTTCTATTTTTACAAGATATTCTTTTACTTTTTTAGAGAAATTACTTAAAAGAGTCTCTTCTTTTTTTACTTCTACTAATTCTTTACTAGTTAATTCTTCTGGTTCTGGTTCAAGATTTTGTACACTACCACTTATATAAAAAACAACACTTTGTCTTTTTTGAACTTTTGAGATTTCAAAAGGAGCATTAAATTTTATTGCATTTTTTGCTAGTAGTAAAATAAAGTAGTTTTCATCATCATCGATATTTATATACAGAGCATTATCATTAACAACATCATAATCAAGTTTAAGTTCATAAGTAAAATGTAAAAGAGAGTTTTTTATATATGTTTTATATTTATTTACAATTATTTCATTTGAATTTTTTTTATCAATTATTTTATCATAAGAGATATGTGTTAGAAAATTTTTCTCTTCAATATAATCTAAAAGAGACTGTTGAATTGGTTCTAGTTCCCTTTTGTCTAAATAGTTATTCTGGTTTCTATCATAGATTTGTTTTAGTTGTTCTGTAAACTCTTTGGTTAAAACCCAAGTAATGTTTGCAGTCTTTATTGTCTTATTTGTTGCTTCAATTGATATTGAAACTTTTGTCTCAGGAGAATAAATAGTACACAAGGTACACCCATAAAGAGTGTACGAAAAAAGTGTTAAAAGTATAAATATTTTACTTATATGTTTTTGCAATCTCTTTTGCTACCTTAATTAGATTCTCATCCCATTTTTCTGCTAATGGATTGATAATCGCAACATTACCATTTATACTCTTAGAAATAGTTTTAGCTCCATTTTGAGAAAATTGAGGAGATACAAAAACTATTTTTATATTATGTTTTTTTGCTTCTTCTACTAATTCTACAAGTTGCGCTGGTTTTGGCTCTTTACCTTGAACTTCTATAGCAATTTGTTCTAAATCATATCTTTTGGCAAAATATCCCCAAGATGGATGAAATACCATAAATGCTTTATGTTCATATTGTTTTAAAATTGTTTCTAATTTATTATCTAAAGAATCTAATTCATTTAAAAAACTTTCATAATTTTTTCTATAAAATTCTTTATTTTCAATATCTATTTTTACTAATGCCGAATAAATATTCTTTGCTTGTACTTTTACTAAAATAGGATCTAACCAAATATGTGGGTCTAAACCACCATGTTCATGTTTTTCATGTTCTTCATGTTTTTCTTCATCTTCATGATGAGCGTGTTTTTCATGTTTTTCTTCATTGTGTGCATGTTCTTCATGTGCTTCTTTATCATGATGGGCATGTTCTTCATGTTCATGATGCTTATGTTTTTCATCTTCATGTTTTTCGTGTTTTTCTTCATCTTCATGGTGTACATGTTCTTCCATTTCAATTTTTTCTATACCATTTGATGTATCAACTAAAAGCATTTTTTCATTTGCATGTCTAAACTTTTCTAACCATACACTTTCAAAAGGTACTCCAATAGAAAAATAAGCTTCTGAACTTGATAGTTTTTTCATTTGAGAAACTTTTGGTTCATATGTTGCAGGAGAAAAACCAGGTTTAACCATCACATTTACTGTAACTTTATCTTGTGCTATTTTTTGTACAAAATATTTTTGAGGAGTGATACTTACGGTTACTTCTTTAGAAAGTAAAAAACTTGAAAGAGCTAATAAAATTAATAAAATTTTCTTCATTATATATATCCTTTTAATTTTTTTGCAACTTGATTGCATTTTGGAATTCTAATCAATTTTAAATAAAATGCAACTTAATTGCAAGACTAAATTTTTAAACTCAAATTTTCTTTTAAATTTAAATAGATATAATCAAAATATGGATTTAGAAAATATATCAAAAAACATAAAACTTACCACTGCTAGACGTGCGATTTTGGAAGTTTTAATAAATTCGAACAAGCCCTTATGCTATGAAGATATTAAAGATAACCTATCGATGGATAAAGCAACATTTTATAGAAACATTACAAAGTTTGAAGAAGAAGGAATTATAAATTCTTTTGAATCAAATGACAAAAAAAGATATTATGAGGTACAAAAAACAAAGCATTCTCACTTTATCTGTAATTTATGTTCATCTATAGAATGTATTCATGAGAATCTAAATATTGACATAAAAGATCATCAAATAGACAATATTATAATTAAAGGAATTTGTCCTAACTGTCTATAAAAAATTGTGTTTTTAAAACTAACAAACTTTATTTTATACTATTTTATGTGGAGTAAAACTCATGATTAAACACTTGATAACTTTAGAGAAATTTATCAATAAGGAATCCCTAAGTGGTATTCTACTTTTTATTGCAACTGTTACAGCAGTAATTGTTGCAAATTCTTCATTAGGTCAAATATACTATGACTTATGGCATATGCCTTTAGGTATTAACTTAGGAGAATTATCTATTTCTATGACATTAACCTATTGGATTGATGATGGACTTATGGCTTTATTCTTTTTAATGGTTGGACTTGAAATTAAAAGAGAAATGATGATTGGTGAACTCTCAACAGTTTCAAAAGCTACCTTTCCATTAATAGCTGCCGTTGGAGGGATGGTAATTCCTGCACTTATTTATGTAGGTTTAAATCCTGAAAATCCATTAGGTTTTGGTATTCCTATGGCTACTGATATTGCTTTTGCACTTGGGATATTGATGCTTTTAGGAAATAGAGTTAACACTTCTCTAAAAGTTTTCCTTGTTGCACTTGCCGTAATAGATGATTTAGGTGCTGTTTCTGTAGTTGCTTTTGTATATACAAGTGATATTCAAACACAATACTTTTTACATGCAGGGATAATTTATGCAATAATCTGGGCTCTAAATATAAGAGGAGTAACTAAACTATTACCTTATTTATTACTTGGAATTCTTCTTTGGGTTTATATACATGCAATAGGAATTCATGCAACAATTGCAGGTGTTTTATTAGCTTTTGCAATTCCTATTAAATCTAAAATAGATGAAAGAAATTTTATTAAAGATTCTAAAAAAGATATTCAAGAATTTGAAGATAATATAGATAATGTTCCAGTTTTAAATGGTCATCAAATCCATAATCTTGAAAATATTGCTTATAACTATGATAAAGTTCAAAATCCTTTAGTACGATTAGAACATAATTTACATGGTCTTTCAGCATTTTTCATCATGCCTTTATTTGCCTTTTCTAATGCAGGAGTTTTAATTGACTTTTCAACAGTTTCAGCAAATATCATGATAGTTTTAGGGGTAGTTTTAGGATTAGTTATTGGGAAACCTCTAGGTATTTTAGGATTTACATATCTTGCAACAAAACTAAATATAGTAAAGAAACCAGATGATATTTCATGGAGTGAAATTCTAGCTGTCGGGTTTATTGCCGGAATTGGTTTTACTATGTCTATTTTTATCACTCACTTAGCCTTCTTAGACGAAGAAATCATTGCAGCAGTAAAACTTGGAGTATTCGCAGCTTCATTCATTGCAGCTGTTATTGGAGTGCTTTTAATACTTAGAGCAAAAAATTAACATATATTTAACAGGTCTTGATTACAATACAGTAAAATTTAATTAAGGCCTGTATTATGAAAAAACTATTTGTAGGATTATTCCTTTGTGTTGCATCATTATTTGCATCAAATATTGAAATTAAAGATGCTTACGCAAGAGCAACTCCTCCAGGACTGCCCAACTCTGCTGCATTTATGACTATTTCTAATCCATCTTCTTCTGATATTTCTCTTATTGATGTTAAAACTACAATTTCAAATGTTGCTGAGTTACATACACATGAAATGAAAAATGGAATGATGAAAATGTATCAAGTTCCAAAAATTGAAATTAAAGCACATTCAAAAACTATTCTTAAACCAGGTGGTTTTCATGTTATGCTTCTTGGACTTAAGAAAAAACCGTTAACTACAGATCAAAAAGTTAACTTAACTCTAATCTTTTCAAATAATGAAAAAATTGAAGTTTCAATTCCTGTTAAAAGTGTAATGGGTGGAATGAAAATGCATAAGGGAATGAAAATGGACCATAGTAATATGAAGATGGATCATAAATAAAAACTAAATGAAAAAATCAACAACTCTTATTTCACAAATTATACTTGTATTATCACTTGTTTCTGGATATTTCTTAATAGACTTTAAAGTATTGCAAAAAAAAATACAAGGAGAAGGTCAATTTGTAGAGCAGAATAAAGATTGTAATTTACGGAAAGGCCCTTGTGAGGTGATAATTGAAGATGGTTCAAAAGTTATTTTGGAAGTTTTCCCAAGAAATATTCCTATAATGGAAAAAATAAAATTTAAAGTAAGAAGTTCTGATAGTTCTATTAAAGACTTATCATTAAAAATTTATGCAACAAATATGAATATGGGAACAGTAGAACTTCCACTAGAAAAGCAAACTGATGGTTCGTTCGAAGTATCAAGTACATTACCTGCTTGTAAAATTGGTGGAATGCATTGGAATGCTGAAGTTCAAAAATCATCTTTATTTAATATTACAGGGGCAAGATTTCAATTTTAGGAAAAATAAAATGAAAAAAATATCTACATTTCTAATATCTATTGTCATTGCAGCTATAGCAATATATTTTCTTCAGCCTTTTATAAATGAATATAAAGAAAAACAAAAATACTCTTTTAATGTTACAAGTTCAAAAGGTGAATTAACAAAAGAAAGTTTCAAAGATAAAGCCTTAGGAATATACTTTGGATATACTTACTGCCCAGATGTTTGTCCTACATCATTGAGTTCTTTAGCGCAAGCTCTAAATACTTTTAGTCAAGAAAAACAAAATAAATTTAGAGGTTTATTTATAAGTGTTGACCCTAAAAGAGATACAGTTAAAACTTTAGACGAATATAGTAAATATTTTCATAAAAACTTTTTAGGTGCAACTTCAAATAAAGAAAATATAGATGATATTACAAAAAGATATGGCACTTTTTATGAAAAAGTATATTTAGAGGGTTCTAAAATGGACTATTCTGTATCTCACACTTCATATATATATTTGTTTGATAAAAAAGGAAACTTTTCAGCAAAGATTGATCATTTTTCAGACCCAGAATTTATTAAAAAAGCTTTAGAAAAAATTCTTTAAAACTTTCTACAATAGCAATTTTATTCTATTTTTAAATATTATATTTTGCTATAATAAATCATGTCACCTTTATTAAACAACATACTATTTGAAAATGTAAGTTTTTCAAGTGAAGATTTTACTAGACATTATCATGATACTTATACTGTAGGATTAACATACAAAGGCGTTTTAAAATCATTTAATGCAAATCAGAGTTATGATTCATATGAATACTCAATTCGTATAAATAATCCAGGAGAAGTACATGCAGGAAAGTCAAAAGAATGGTCTCACGTAAATTTCTATCCTACTGTTGAAATGATGTCAAATCTATATGAACAAATTTTCAATGAAAAAAAAATCCCCTATTTTGAAAGACATATAGTAGATAATAAAATACTATTTTTAAAGCTGCATAATTTTTTTGATGCCTATTTTAAAAAAGATGATGATATGTTAATTGAAAGTAATTTAATAGATGCTCTTTCAAATTTAATACTTACATCTACAATTTATACAAAAAATTGTAAACAAATTTTTGAAGATAAAAAAATCATCAAAAATACATATGAACTAATAAATGACTCTATTGATACAAACTTTACCTTAGAATCATTAGCTTCAAATGTAAACCTTAGCAAATATCATTTTTTACGATTGTTTAAAAAAGAATTTGGCTTAACTCCACATGCTTTTATTATAAACGAAAGATTAAACCGTGCAAATAAACTTATTCAAAATGGTCTTTCTATAAGTGAAGCAAGTATTCAAGTTGGTTTTAATGACCAATCACATTTTTCTAGAAATTTTAAAAAGTATTTTGGATATACACCATCTTATTTACAAAAAAATAGCAATATTATTCTATAAGTAACTTTTATTTTAATATATACTTCGTCATTCAAACTAGAAAGAAATAAATTATGACAAATACAAACAAAAATATATTCTATATCTTACTTTTTTTCGCCATGATTGGATGGGGTGGTTCTTGGGTTAATATAAAAATTTTAAGTAACTATTTAAATGAGTTTGAAACTATGTTTTTTAGATTTTTTATTACTGCTATTACAATGATTCCTATAATCTTAATTTTAAGAAAATCATTTAAAATCAACTTAAAAGCTTTTTTCTTTGTAATATTAACATCTATTGCCATGATTACATATATGAAATATTTTTATTTAGGTACAAAATTTGGTACAGCCTCTTTAGGTGGTGCCTTTGTAACTAGTTTAATCCCTATAAACACTTTTTTAATAATGGCTATATTAGGAAGTAAAAAAATCTCAAAAAAAGATAGTTTTGCCCTTGCTCTTGGAGCAATTGGAGTTATGACGATGTTAAATGTTTGGTCTTTTAAATCTGAAGAAATATTTGTTATCCATAATCTATATTTTATTTTAGCTTCAGTTCTTTGGCCACTTGTTACAATACTTAGTTCAAAGGCGACTAAAGTTTCACCTATAGTTTTTACATTATATTTATATATTGTAACTTGTATCTTAAATCTTATATTCTTTGTGGACTTAACAACAATAGAATATGAAAAACTTGATTCACTTTTTTGGATAAACATGCTTTGTTTATCAATTGTTGCATCAACTTTTGCAAATACAATTTATTTTTTAGGAGTTGAAAAGTTAGGAGCTAGCGAAGTTAGTACTTTTATATTTTTAGTTCCTTTTGCAGCTATTACACTTAGTGCAATATTCTTAAAAGAAGAAGTGACATTTTCAATAATTATTGGAACAATTTTAACTATAATTGCAGTAAAAATTTTAAACAATATTAAAATACTAAAAAAGTAGATATCTCTTAATTACAAAAACATCATTCTCTATATTTTTCAATATAAAAGATGAAGACATGAACGAACCTCACATTAAATCAATAATTGTCAAGAAAATGTCAAAAAATATATCATACTAAAATTGACATTATATTGATATATTTATAGATTGAAAGAATTTGTTATGAAATTTACCATTAAGATAGTTCTTTGAAAGTTAATTTCTATAATTGTAATTTTTTTATTTCCTTAAGTATTCTAACTTTTAGTGCTTAAGAAACTGTATATATATTTAAAATGAATCATATAGGATTAATAAACTATTTAAAAGTTTAAATAGTTCAAGCAAAAGTAAGAATTTAGAACCCTTCATTATTTTCAAGTTAACTTGAATTTTTTTGTTTAAAGAGAGTTTCGAAAAAGAGGTAGAATAATTGAATATAAAAAATGTACTTTTGATAGAAGATAATTTAGAACTTCAAACACTTATAAGTAATTTTCTAAAATCCTATGACTACGTTTGTAAAGTATATTCAGAACCAGTAGAAGCATTAAAAGATTTTGAAGAAAATCATTTCAAGTATGCTATTGTCATTTTAGATTTGGGTCTTCCAAAAATGGATGGATTTGATCTTTTTAAAAAATTAAAAGAAGTTAGAGATATACCAATAATAATATCAACAGCAAGGGATGATATTGGTAATAAAATCTATGGGTTTGAGTTAGGTGCTGCTGACTATCTATCAAAACCTTATGAGCCAAGAGAATTGGTGTTAAGAATTGATGCAATATTAAAACGATATGAAAATGACAAAGAAAAAATATATAAAAATAACAAAGAACTTAAAATTGCCGATTTAATAATAGACATGCGTAAAAATAAGGTATTTTTGGAAAATCAAGAAATAGAATTTACCAAAATTGAATCAGAAATATTTTTTATGTTTATCTCTAATATTAATAAAGTAGTTTCTAGAGAAGATATTGTCAATCAAACCTCTTTAAAAAAAGATACTAAAAATAGAACTATAGACACACATATTAGTAATATACGGTATAAAATAAATGATGACCCTAAAAATCCCACATATATTAAATCAGCATGGGGAATAGGATACAAGTTTATCAATAAAAACTAAGTACTCATTTCACTTATTTTATCACTTTTAATATTTATTATAAGAGTCTTTTTTTACAATTTATAATTTAAATACAATCTATTCACCTTAACACTGTAAATGTTATCTAATATAAACCTTTTAGAAGTAAGTTTTTCCATTAAATTAAAAATTGTCAAGAAAATGTTAATGAATATACCATATTAAAATTGACACTATCTTGATATATTTACAACTCTAAAAGTCAGTTTTAAAGGATTAATTATGGGAATTGTTATAAAGATGGCTATCTTAGTAGTATCTAGTTTTGTATTAATAGGGCTTATTAGTCATTTTGCCTAGTGTAAAAAATATAGCAATATAATTCTAATCAGAAGATATAAAGTTAAGATTTAAAAAAGTCTTAACTAATTATAACAAAAAAACAAACAGGCTTTTTATGCCCATAAAACGTTCAAATATTGTAAAAAATTTAATATTGAGGAGTAAAAAATTATAATGACAACTAGGTATTATTTTATTTTAGCTTTTGTCCTTGCCCTATTTTGGTTTTTATTATCCGGCCACACCAGTATATTATTGCTGACTCTTGGTCTTGCATCTATAATTCTGGTTACATGGTTAGTTAGTCGTATGGATCGCAACGATAATGCTCCAATTCGTATGTTATTTTCTATAGAATTTCTTTCTTATCTTGCTTGGCTTGTTTGGCAAGTTCTTCTTACTAACATTGATGTTGCACGTCGTATTTGGAAAACATCATTGCCAATTAAACCCACATGTCGTAAGATTAAAGTAAGTGTCAAAAATCCACTAATCAAAACCATTTATGCAAATTCAATAACATTGACACCAGGTACAGTAACTACTGAGGTAGGTGAAGATTACTTTATTGTACATGCACTAAATGTTGAAGGTCTAGATGAATTGGAAGAAGGTGAAATGGAAAGACGTCTTATTCGTCTGGAGGAAAAACAATGATTGCTGCTGCTATAGTTGCCTTGCTAATTACACTAGCATTGACATTAGTTCGTGCCTTTCTAGGCCCAAGTATTTATGACAGAATACTTGCCGTTAACTCTTTTGGTACTAAAACAGTTTTATTAATTGTTGTTGGTGGACATGCACTAGGTTGGTTTAGTTATATAGATATTGCATTAATGTATGCGTTAATTAACTTTGTTGGAACTCTAGCTGTAATGCGTTTTTTTGAACAATATAATCCACAAGGAGAACAGTCATGACAATTATTAGCTTATTAAGTGATATTTGTTTACTTCTTGGAGGTATTTTTACTATAACTGGTGCAGTAGGTTTATTACGTCTACCTAGTTTTTATACTAGATTACATGCAGCTAGTGTTACAGAATCACTAGCTGCCCCATTATTAATTGTCGGGATTATGTTAGATACTGGATTTACACTAGATGCTGCTAAATTAGTCCTTATAATTGTTATCATGGTAGTTTCTAACCCAACTATTACTCATGCTTTATGTCGTGCTGCTGTCCATGGTGGTACAACACCTGAGATGGAAACTAAAAACACTAATAAAGAACAATCGCAAACTGAAACAGAGCTTTCAGGTAAGGAGTCAAAGTGATAGAGAATCTTCACTTACTAATTGATGTTTGTTTGCTAGCTTTTCTAATACTAATTGTTTTTGCAACTATGAAAATAACCAATTTATTCGTTGCTACTATGCTATTTGGTATTTTTAGTTTTGTTACGGCCTTATTATTTCTAGACCTAGACGCAGTAGATGTTGCTTTTACTGAGGCTGCAGTTGGTGCTGGATTTTCAACAGTACTGATGTTATCAGCTTTAAAACTTACTGGTGCAGTAGAAAATGCTAAACACCGTCATTCAGCATTGGGATTATTTATTGTAGTACTTACTGGTGCTGCTTTAATCTATGGTACAGCAGACTTTCCAATTATGGGAGATGCTAATGCTCCAGTACATCTACATGTTGCTCCTGAATTTATTCAGTTGACACAAGAAAAAATTGATATTCCCAATGTAGTAACTGCTGTACTGGCAAGTTTTCGTGGTTATGACACTTTTGGTGAAACAGTGGTTATATTCAGTGCAGGTGTTGCAGTATTACTTCTACTTGGAATGGGACATGTGGAACCTAAACAAGAACCAGAACAAAACATGGTTTTATGGGTAGTTGTTAAACCTTTTATAGCACTAATTTTAATTTTTGGACTTTATGTACAATTTCATGGTGATTTTGGCGCAGGAGGTGGTTTTCAAGCAGGGGTAGTTTTCGCTAGTGGCTTTATTTTGTATAGCCTAGTTTTTGGAGAAGCTTATGCAAGGAAAGTTATTCCAGCTAGGGTTTTACCTAGATTTTCTGCACTAGGTGTATTAATTTATGGTATAACGGGGCTTGTAAGTCTTCTATCAAATAAGCCTTTTCTTGACTATAATGCATTATCTTCTAATCCTATAAGTGGTCAACATATGGGTATATTACTGGTTGAAGCTGGCGTTGGGTTGGCAGTATTTTCTACAGTATTACTAATCTTTTATTCTTTTTCTGGAGTGAATCATAATGAATGAGTTATTAGGACATTTTAATTACTGGATAGTAATTTTTCTAATGATGATGGGATTATATATGGTAATTGCATCATCTAATTTAATTAAAAAATTGATTGGTCTTTCTGTCTTTCAAGCATCGGTATTTATATTATATATTACTTTTGGAAAGATAACGGAAGGTAGTCCACCTATAATCACCGACAATGTTGATATTTATTCTAACCCTTTACCTCATGTACTTATTCTAACAGCTATTGTAGTTGGTGTTGCAACAACATCTGTTGGATTAGCATTAATTGTACGTATTCAAGAAGCTTATGGTAGTACAGATGAAGATGATATACATGATATGGATGATAATGATGATTTTAACCCTAAAAACAGGAGTATAACTTGAATCAAATGACACATTTACCTGTTCTTATTGTTGTAACACCATTACTAGCAGCAGCACTAATTGTATTACTTAATAGTAGAAAAGGCGCTTGGTTAATCACCTTATTGACATCACTTTTTTGTTTTTATGCTTCAATCAGTATGTTACAAATGTTGCAAGAAGTTGATGTACTAATTTACACGCTTGGTGGTTGGCAAGCACCCCTTGGAATTGAACTTCGTATTGATGCACTAAGTGTCTTACTTTTATTAATTTTATCTGGTTCAGCTTCACTAGTCAGTATATATGCACTAAAAAGTGTTGAAAAAGAGATTGCAGAAGGAAAACAAGTTCTATTCTATTCAGCCTTTTTATTAGTTATGGCAGGACTTATTGGTATTAGTATTACTGGCGATGCATTTAATGTTTTCGTCTTTTTAGAGATATCTTCTCTTTCTACCTATGCAATAATAAGTATGGGGAAAGATCGTCGTGCTCTGCATGCTTCATACCAATACCTTATCATGGGGACAATTGGTGCAACCTTTATTCTAATTGGTATTGCCTTTTTATATGTAATGACAGGGACACTAAATATGAATGATCTAGCACAACGTATACCAGCAGTTGCTGATACTAGTGCTATACGTGCTGCTTTTGCCTTTATTACAATTGGTGTAGGTATTAAAGCAGCAATGTTACCTTTACACCAATGGTTGCCAAATGCTTATGCTTATAGTCCATCTGTAGTTTCAACTTTCCTTGCGGCAACAGCAACTAAAGTTGCAGTTTATGTAATGATCCGTTTTGAATTAACTATATTTGGTATAGAGTTTTCACTTCTTGAAATGCCATTTGATAAAATATTAATGATACTTGGTACATTGGGTATTTTAGGTGGTTCTATTTATGCTATTTACCAAAGCAATGTTAAACGTATGCTAGCATATTCTAGTATTGCTCAAATTGGTTATATGTTATTGGCTATAGGTCTTGCAAGTCACCCAGGTTTTACTGCTGCATTGTTACATATGTTCAACCATGCCTTAATAAAAGGAAGCTTATTTATGGCACTTGGAATTGTGTTCTTCCGATATGCTAGTACAGAGTTATCTGTAATGTCAGGTATTGGTAAGACTATGCCCTTAACTATGGCTGCCTTTACTATAGGTGGTTTAAGCTTAATAGGTGTACCAGGAACTGCTGGGTTTGTAAGCAAATGGTACCTTGTAACTGCTTTACTTGATGCTTCATTATGGCCAATAGCACTATTAATACTTGTAGCTTCTGTATTGACACTGATTTATGTAGGTCGAGTTATAGAAGTTGCTTATTTCAGACCTGCGCCAGAGGGAACTACTCAGAAAAAAGTACCAGCAACGATGATAGTCACTTTATGGATATTTGCTCTAAGCAATATTTATTTTGGTTTAAACATTGATATCAGTTTAGGTATATCATCTCTTGCAGTAGATCAGATAATAGGGGTTAGACCATGAGTATTGAAGTACTTTATATTTTAATATTACTTATACCGTTGCTTACTGCTGTTGGTGTATTAGTATGTCATAAAAACGAAAATATCCGTGAATCTGTAACACTTATAGGTGGTGTATCTTTATTTTTAGTTGTTGTTACACTGGCATTTAACTATGACTTTGAAAAAATGGTAACTGTGACATTATTAGAACCGTTTCCTGATTTGTCAATTGCATTACGCCTTGAACCATTAGGACTGATATTTGCATTAGTAGCAGGATTTTTATGGCCTGTTACATCTTTATATGCAATTGGTTATATGCGTTCACATCATGAAAAAAACCAAACACGTTTTTATACTGCATTTGCCATCTCTATTTTTGCTACAATGGCAATAGCTTTATCAGCTAACTTATTAACACTATTTTTAGCTTACGAAATGTTAACACTTTTTACTCTACCATTAGTTACTCATGCAGGAACCGACGCAGCACGTCGTGCAGGTTGGACCTATTTAGGTATCCTAATGACAACGTCAATTGGATTTTTGCTATTAGCAATTATCTGGACATGGTCATTAACAGGTACACTAGAATTTACTGCAGGAGGAATTCTTGCTGGAAAAGCTGAACCTGCTATCTTAGGTGGATTATTATTACTATTTGTTTTTGGTACAGGGAAAGCGGCATTAATGCCATTTCACAAATGGCTACCAGCAGCAATGGTAGCACCAACACCTGTTTCTTCTTTACTACACGCAGTTGCGGTGGTAAAAGCTGGTGTTTTCACTATTTTAAAAGTTGCAGTTTATATTTTTGGAATTGACTTAGTTGCTTCACTTGACACTGCTTATTGGCTCTCGTTATTAGCTGGATTTACTATTCTTAGTGCTTCAATTATAGCAATGACAAAAGACAATCTAAAAGCAAGGTTAGCTTATTCAACAATTAGTCAGTTATCATACATTATTTTAGCTGCTATGTTAGGTGTTGCTACTGGTGTATTAGCAGGTAGTTTACATATTGCTATGCATGCATTTGCAAAGATTACTCTATTCTTCTGTGCGGGTGCAATCTTAGTTAGTGCTCATAAAACTAAAGTTTCTGAATTAAATGGTATAGGACGAGCAATGCCAATTACAATGCTAGCATTTTTACTAGCAGCACTTTCAATTGTTGGTTTACCACCTCTTGGAGGAAGTTGGAGTAAATGGTTATTGCTACAAGCAACTATGGAAGCACACAATATGGTATTACTAATGGTGTTATTAGTAAGTTCCTTATTAAATTTATTCTATTTAGTAGAAATACCATTAAGAGGTTTTTTTGCAAAACCCGTTGATCCAAGTTATAACAGCGGGATCAAAGAAGCACCAAAATTTAGTTTAATTGCAATTTTAATTACAACAACGGGCTGCCTAGCACTATTTTTCTTGGTTAACCCAGCTTGGAATCTTGTGGAGAAAATATTACCATGAATGATAATAAACAATACATATTTGACAACCCTAAAAATGTAACACTACTAGTAAGAGCACTTTATACTTGTTGTTTTATTCTGTTTGCTATGGATTTAGTTATACATCGACATATTTACCATCCATGGGAAGAATTTATAGGTTTTTATGCCTTTTATGGTTGTCTTGCGTGTGTGGTATTAGTACTATTAGCGCGTGAAATGAGAAAACTTGTTATGCGTGATGAAGACTATTATGATACTAAAAACGATACAACAAAAGTTGAAAATAATAACCATGACATTGAAAAAAATAAAGAAGAAAAATTAATGACAGGAGAAAAAGTTGATGGATAGTTTCTTACCAATATTACCATTTTTTATTGCAGCAATTCTAACACTTTTTACTCGTGGAAGCTTGCGTGCTACTATTATGATAGTAACGCCAATTATTGCGGCTTATGGTATCTACAATCTTGAAGTTGGTCATACATTTAATTTTACACTAATGGGATTTGAACTAGAACCAATAAGAATAGATAAGCTTTCAATGCTATTTGGTTATTTATTTTGTGTTGCTGGATTATTAGGTAATATCTATGCTTTATATCATAAAGACACAATGCAACACTTTGCAGCGCAAGCCTATGCCGGTAGTGCTATAGGTGCTGTTTTTGCTGGAGATATGCTTACTTTATTTATTTACTGGGAGTTAATGGCTTTAACATCATCAGTATTGATTTTTGCTAGAAGAACTGATGCCTCACTTCATGCTGGTATTAGATATTTAGCAATACAGATTATATCTGGTTTATTATTACTAGCAGGTATTATCGTTTATTACAACTCAATTGGAAACTTAAACTTTAATCATATCGGATTAGATGCTCCAGGTGCTTGGTTATTCTTCTTAGCATTTGGTATTAAAAGTGCCTTCCCATTCTTACATAACTGGTTAACTGATGCTTATCCAGAAGCAACTGAGAGTGGTACAGTATTTTTAAGTTCATTTACAACAAAAGTTGCGGTTTATGCATTAGCAAGATCTTTTGCAGGTGAAGAAATTCTTATTTACATTGGTGCAACAATGGCCTTCTTCCCAATTTACTATGCAGTAATTGAAAATGACTTAAGAAGAGTATTAACATACAGTCTTATCAACCAGATTGGATTTATGGTAGTTGGTGTTGGTATTGGTACAGAGTTAGCCCTAAATGGTGCAGTAGCCCATGCATTTGCAGATGTAATCTTTAAAGGATTATTGATGATGACGATGGGAGCAGTACTATGGTCAACTGGAGAAATGCGTGGTTCGGAACTTGGAGGTTTATATAAGAAAATGCCAAAAACAACTTGGCTTTGTATTATAGGAGCTGCTTCAATTTCTGCATTCCCACTATTTAGTGGATTTGTAACTAAGTCTATTATTGTTAGTGCGGTATTAGCAGAAGGTTATTATGGAGTTTGGTTAATTTTACTATTTGCTGCAGCTGGAGTATTTCACCATGCTGGTATTAAAATTCCATTCTTCGCATTCTTTGCACACGATTCAAAATTTATTGATACAGCAAAAGAGGCTCCCAAAAATATGCTATGGGCGATGAGTCTAAGTGCAGTACTTTGTATTGCTATTGGTTGTTTCCCTCAAACTTTCTACTCTTTATTACCTTGGGAAATGGACTATACAGTATATGATACAACACATGTATTAACTCAATTACAATTACTGTTCTTCTCAGCACTTGCATTTGTTTGGTTGAAATTAGCTCATATTTATCCACCTGAACTTAAATCAGTAAATATTGATGCAGAATGGATATATCGTAAATTATTCCCAAAAGCAATTTATCAAACAAGTAGTGTTTTTGGTGCATACTATACTAAAATTGAGTGTAAAGTTGAACAATTACTAAATTCGTCTAAATCATCTACTAACAAATTTGTTGGTGCAGATGGCTTCTTGTCTAACTTTCGATCTCTTGGTGGAATGGTGATGTGGGTTGCAGTGATATTATCTACATCATTGTTTTTATATTATATATAATATTCACAAAAGTATACATGGGATTATAATTCTATATTAGAGTTATAATCCTTCTTATAATTAAAAAACCTCTATTTAAAGAGTTTAATTTGTCAAGAGAATGTTAAGAAAAACTACCTTGTAAACTTGACAAAATATAATTATAATTACACTCTTAATAAAGTGTTTCTTAGTACGAAATAGTAAAAATTTGACTAAAACTGATTTTGTTTATTTTGTACTAGGAATTTTTAACTCTTAATCTCTAATAGCAATTTTGTTCTATATATTAAATCCTTTTTATTCTATACTTAAAAGAAGAATACAAAATGTTTTTAAGCAGCATAAGATGTGAAGCCTTAATATTTTGCTAAATACTTACAATTATATCAACAACTTTTGCAAGGACTTTAACTATAATTGCAGTAAAAATATTCAAAAAGAAAGAGAAAATTGAGCAATACTCAGACTAAAAAATTAAATACCCTTACTTTATCAGGATTGATAATAGGCCCTATTTTAGGTTCAGGAGTTATTTTATTACCACCACTTTTATATAATATGATAGGAAGTTTTTCACTTGTTATTTGGGCAAGTATTCTAATTCTTGGATTTATTTTTGCACTTATATTTGGAAAACTAGCTATTTTATATCCAGGAGATGGAGGAGTTAGTCTTGCAACAAAAGCAGCAATGGGTAAGAAATATCAACTACTAACTTCATTTTATTTAATCTGTGCCGTCTTTTTTGGTCCAGTTGCAGTTTTATTAATAGCAGCAGAATTTATACAAGAATATTTTCCAAATACATCTTTAGTGACATTAGGTTTTTTTATTTATTTAATTACATATATTTTACTTCTAATAAAAATAAACTTTTTAGGAAAGTTAATGCTAATAGTTACCTCAGCTATTACTTTAATATTTTTTATTTCAAGTATCAATATATTGCTAAATACACAAGATTTTACTTTCTCAATGCCTCTTGTTTCATTAAAAGAAGTAGGATATTCATTTTTATTAATCTTTTGGGCAATAGTTGGATGGGAAGTTATAGGTAATTATTCAAATGAAGTTGACAATACAAAAACATTGACAAATGCGGTAATTTTTTCAGCAATTATAGTATCTCTTGTTTATATATTAATTACACTTGCAATTTGTTTTGGTGAATTTGAAAATAAAACAACAGAAAACTTCAAACTTGTATGGTTAATAGAACCTATATTTGGTCAATTTTCATCTATTTTACTATCTTCTATATCTACTATTTTATGTGTAGGAACTCTTATACTTTTTGTAGGAGGTGTAGCAAGATTGATATCTTCTTTAGAGCTTACAAAATTCACATCAAAAGTTACTAAAACAAGAGTACCAATAGGTGCATTAAACTTTTTATCAATTATTTATATGATAACTCTTTTATTAGTATATTTAAACTATCTTACTTTAGATAATTTAGTTGCCTTTGCTGATGGTTTTTTTATTGCAAATGCAATTATAGGACTAATTACAGCTATCAAGCTTTTTGAAAAAGGTTTTTTAAAAACTAGTGCTATTTTACTAACTTTAGTATTTTCTATTATTCTTTTGTTTTCAAATATCTTTATCTTGACAACTATTATTGGATTATTTATCTTTACTTATATAAAAAAATAGTTTTTTCTATTTTTTTATATCTTTTAAAAGTTTATTAAATTCTTTTGAGTTTCGTAATAAA
This sequence comes from Arcobacter sp. LA11, assembly GCF_001895145.1. Lineage (NCBI taxonomy): Bacteria > Pseudomonadati > Campylobacterota > Epsilonproteobacteria > Campylobacterales > Arcobacteraceae > Arcobacter > Arcobacter sp. LA11. Next base: position 101,988 of record NZ_BDIR01000006.1, read on the forward strand.
GTTTCTCCAGCTTGGACTAATTCATCAACTTTCTCAGGTTTTAATTCTAAAGAAGTTTTAGTTAATGAAAACTTTTTAGCTTGTTCTTTGGGAAGTTGATTAAAGTTTAACTCTATTAAGTAAAATTCAATTGCATTACAATCTTTTTTATTATCTGTACATCTAACTTCATTTACTTGCTTTTCCCAGGTTTTAAAAGAGTTACTAACTAAATCTAAAGTATCGGTATTATATCTTTTAAGTTGAATTGTACTTACAGCACCAACTGTAGTTTCAATATCAGGAGCTATTTCTTGTTTTGCAATCTTTGGATCTAAAGCATCTGAAGCATTTACAACTACAATGGCTACTTTTCTACTATTTGGTATACCAAAAACTTTCATCACTTTTAAAAAATCATTATCTAGCTCTGAAACTATATGAAAGAGTGAACGAATACCAAGATTATCTGCAATTCCTCCATCTACTAAATGTACATAAGGAAAATTTTCTTTATCTTGATAAGCTCTTACATTTAATGATTGTCTATCTTTATGACTCAATAACTTTTTTGATTTTCTTTTTTGATAAAAATATGGGATACATCCAGAATAATTTTTTAAAGTTAAAGGTGAAAATAAAACAGGTACAGCAGACGAAGCAGTAACTGCACGACCTATTGGATAAGTATCTAGATCAGAACATATTCTATGAAAATTATCGTGTGTAAAAGAAAAAGCATTTCCAGTTGAAAGATCAGTTGCATTTATAATAATTTTTGGTCCATCTTCTCTTAAATCACCAAAAGTTTTTTTACCGAAAATCTCTTCTTCATATAAAGAAGCTACATAATCACTTCTATTTGAAAATGATAAATCAAACCAATTAAAAGGGTTTACAAAAGTATCAATAAGTCTTGTTTGTATTGGTTTTTTTAAAAACTTCTCTTCGAAATCTTCAAATATTTGCTCTCCATAAAGTCCATAATAAGCAGATGTAAAACTTCCACCTGAAACAGACGAGATAACATCAACTTCATCCAATAAGTTTTGACGTCTAAGCTCTTTTAAAACACCATAAGAAAAAGATGCTGCTCTTGTTCCTCCACCTGAAAAAGTTAGTATCAAAGATAAATCATCAGTATTTTTTAGGTTTTTCGATACTTTATATATATTTCCTTTTTTATTAGTTATTGGTTCATTAAAAATTGGTGCCTTCGTTGTACATGCAGTAAACATCATGATTGGGATAAGATACATTAAAATATTTCTAAATAAAACTAACTTCAATTATTTTTCCTATTAATTTTTTCGTACTTTATCATAAATATAATTATTTTAATATTTTATTTATAATTCACTATTTTTTTACTCCAAAAAATGGTGAATATAATACAATAACAAAACCTATGATTAACATTAGCGAAAACATAAAACTAAATATAATAACAATAGCCATAGGATCCCACATGAATCTGCTATTTAACAATATTTGGAAAATAACAGAAAACTCTTTTCTCTTATCTAATATCTACTTAATTATTATTTATTTGCCAAGTCTAATATAATCAATTAATATATATTTTTAAAATAATCATATATGATTATTTTATATCTTCACAAAAGGGTCTCATCATGTTAAATAATTATAATATAACAACAAAAATAATTGCAGCAATGGTATTTATAATTATAGGAATGAGTATAATTTCCATATCCTCTTATTTAGGTTTTAAAAAAATAGGTGAAGAAATTGAAGAAATTGCTGAATACCAAATTCCAATTAGTACTCTTATTATTGAAGTTGAAAAGGATATTTTAGAAGAAGAAATTCTTACTTTAAGATTTATAATTGCAGCAAAAGACATTCTTAGTGAGCAATTTAAACTTATTGAAAAACATGTATTAAAGCTAGAAAAAGAAACTGAAGAGATGATTACAAAAGCCAAAAATGAGGTATATAAAGCCGTAAATCATAATGTAGATGAAGAAACAAAAGGTAACTATAAATACTTTTTGAAAGAATTAATTATTTTGGAAAAAGAGCAATTAATATATAAAGAAATGTTAATTAAATTAGATACTGATGTTAAACTCCCCAATTATAAAAATCTTCAAGAAGATACAATCAAACTACAAAAACAATTAGAAAAAATGAGAAAATCTATTATAAAACTAGTCCATAAACTTGAAAATTTTTTAATAACATCAACAAAAAATACTGAAGACGATGAAAGAGAAGCTCTTTTAACTATAGAAATAATTTCTATAATTGTTTTAATAATTTCAACTATTATTTCAATAATCTTAAGTAAATTTATAAAAAACTCTATTAAAAATTTCCAAGAAGGATTATTAGATTTTTTCAAATATTTAAACAATGAAACAGAAACTGTACATTTTTTAGATGAAAGTAAAAATGATGAAATAGGTGACATGTCAAAAATAATAAATAAAAATATTGAAAGTATTGAAAAATGTTTTGAAGAGGACAAGAAAGTTATTCAAGACACAGTAGTAGTCTTAAGTAGTTTTGAAAAAGGAGACTTAACAAAAAGAGTAAAAGCAGTTACTTCAAATAAATCTTTATCTAATCTAACAAATCTTTTAAATAATATGGCACAAAAACTTGAAGAAAATATTGAAAATATTTTAAATGTATTATCTGAATATGAAAATGAAAGATATATAAATGAAGTAGATATAAATGGTCTAAAAGAACACTTCTTAAAACTAGCAAATGGCATAAATTCCCTTGGTAGTAGTATTAGTAATTCTTTAATAGAAGGAAGAGAAGATGCGTATAAATTACAAAACTCATCTTCGCATTTGAAAAATAATATGAACGATCTATCTCAGTCTTCATTAAATGCAGCAACATCACTTGAAGAAACTGCAGCTGCATTAGAAGAAATCACAAGAACTATGTCTAGCAATACCAATAATATTGCAAAAATGAATGAATACGCAACCCAAGTTTCAAATACTGTTAAAAATGGTGAGATTCTTGCAAGTGATACAATGAATGCTATAGATGAAATAAATGAGCAGACAGAAGCTATAGCGGAGGCTATAACAGTAATTGATCAAATAGCATTCCAAACAAATATTTTATCACTTAATGCAGCAGTTGAAGCATCAACAGCAGGAGAAGCAGGAAAAGGTTTTGCAGTAGTTGCAGGGGAAGTTAGAAATTTAGCCACAAGATCAGCTGAAGCGGCAAAAGAAATAAAAGCATTAGTTGAAAATGCTACAATAAAAGCAAATGCGGGAAAAGACATTTCAAAAACAATGCTTAATGAATATAAAAATCTAAACAATGATGTTAAAGAAACTGTAGAGTTAATTAAAAATGTTGATGATGCTTCAAAAGAACAACAACTTGGAGTAGAACAAGTAAATGATGCAGTAGCAACACTAGATAGACAAACTCAACAGAACTCTTCTATTGCTACAGAAGCAAATAGCATTGCAGATAGTACATATCAATTATCAAACAAAATTCTTGAGAACGTTAATGAAAAAGAGTTTAAAGGGAAAAACAATAAGGTGAATTAAAAAACTCACCTTATTTATACATACTCTCTTAAATATATTATAAAACTCACTATTTTTTTACTCCAAAAAATAGTGAATATAACACAGGAACAAAACCTAAAGTTAACATTGTTGAAAATATTAAACCAAATATAATAGCAATAGCCATAGGCTCCCACATAAGTCCACCACTTAACCATAAAGGCACTAATCCAAATACTGTTGTAACAGTTGTTAATAATATAGGTCTAAATCTACTAATACAAGCTTCAACTATTGCATCATACTTTGAAAATCCATTTTCTATTTCTTCAATTTTTATTCTCTCTAAAAGAACAATTGCATTATTAATTACAATTCCTGATAAAGATATTATTCCAAGAAGAGTCATAAATCCAAAATATGAACCAGTTATATAAAGCCCTATAGAAACTCCTACCATACCTAAAGGAATAGCAGCAAGGATTATTATAGGTTTTTTAATAGAGTTAAATTGTGCCACCATTAAAAGCAATATCACCATAAATGCAATTGGAAGATTTACAGCAATTGATTCATTTGCTTTTCCAGAAGCTTCATATTCTCCACCAAATTCATAATAATAACCTAATGAAAAACTATCTTGGAATTCATCCATAAAAGGTTTTATCTGCTCAAATACTGCTAAAGCATTGTATCCTTCACTAATATATGCTCCAACAGTTACTGTTTTTTGTCTATCTCTTCTAATTATCTTAGATTCTTCAAAAACAGACTTTATAGTTGCTACTTGTGATAAAGGAATATTTTTACCACTTGTTTGAGAATATACATTGATTGATTCTAATCTATCTAAGTCATCTTTTGTATTTTCATTTGAACGTAAAACTATAGGTATTAGTTTATCTTCTTTTCTAAAAGTAGTAACCTCAAATCCACTTAAAGCACTTTGTAAAGATAAGGCAATATCTAGATTTGTAATTCCTTCTTTTAAAGCTTTTGATTCATCAATATCTACTACTAGTTTTTTATTTCTAATTCCCCAATCATCAACTATACCTTTTACTCCTTCTATTTTCCCAAGTTCTTGCTTTACAACAGAAGCTAGTGAAAAAAGTTTATCTACATCTTTTCCACTAATTCTAATTTCTATTGGTTTTTTCACAGGAGGCCCATTACCTAAAGATTTTGCAGTAACTTGCATATCAGGGAAAGATGCTTTAGCAAAATATTCTACATCACTTTTTATATTCTCTAAATCTTCATAATTTTTTAAATTTACTAATATAGTACTGTACTCTACGCTGGCTAATTCTTGGTCATAAGAAAGCCAAAATCTAGGAGCACTTTCTCCTATAAAAGATGTAAAGTTTACTACTTTGTTTTTTTCTTCTAATTCTTGTTTCATATATTTATTTTTTATATATTCTTCTATTTGTAAAACATTGTCTCTTGTTGTTTCAATTGCTGTTCCAATAGGAAGTCTTATCTCTACCGTAAAAGTAGGCTCATCAGAAGGTGGAAAAAATTTCTTTGGAACTAAACCTAAAAGTTTTAAAGAAGCTACAAAAAGTGCCAATGTAAAAACAACTGCAATCCATCTATATGAAAGAATAAGATTTAAAAACTTTCTATAAGTTGTATAAATAAAGCCTTCATTTTTCTCTTTTTTCATATCTTTTTTCATAAAATACTTACTTAAAACAGGCGTTAAAGTTAAAGCTAAAACCCATGAAGATAAAAGTGTTATAGTTACAACTTTAAAGATGGCATTTGTATATTCTCCAGTTGTTGATTTAGCAAGAAATATTGGTAAAAAAGCAGCTGCTGTTGTAAGTGCAGAAGTTAAGAGTGGTATTTTTAATTCATTTGCGCTTTGAATAGAAGCTTCAACTACATTTTTACCCCTTTGCATAAGTACCATAATTGATTCACTCATAACAATTGCACTATCAACTAAAAGCCCAAGGGATATAATAAGAGCAGCTAAAGAGACTTGGTCAAGCCATATATCAAAAAATGACATTATGATAAATGAAGTTAATATAGACATAGGAATAAGTACTGCTACAATTAATCCTGTTCTTAAACCTAAAGTAAAAAGCATAACAATAACAACTAAGCCCATAGCTTGTAATAGATTTGTTACAAAATTATCAATAATCTTTTTTACAACTTTTGGTTCATTAAAAAGCCTATCTAGCTTTACACCTAAAGGAAGTTTACTTTGTATTTTTGAAGATGTAAAATCAATCTCTTCCCCTAATCTAATAATATCTCCATCTTTCTTCATAGAAATAGCTAATAAAAGACTCTGTTTTGCATCTTTATGTACAATAAAAGAGCTTGGGTCTTTATATTCATATTTGATATTTGCAATATCTTTTAAATAGATATGTTCACCTGTATTTAAAGGAATAATAGTATTTTCAATTTGTTCAATATTTTCATAGTTTCCAGATGGCTCAATTGCAAGTCTGTTTGTATCAACTTTTATACTACCACCTGAAAGTACAATATTTTTTTGTTCTAAAATATTTTTTAAATATGAAGCACTTAAATTTAGTTTTGCTAATTTTGAATTATCAAATTCAACATGGACTCTTTGGGGTTGAACTCCAAGTATTTCAATTTTTGCAACATCATTTATTCGCAGAAATATATCTTTTGTATCATCTGCAATATCTTCTAACTCTTTATAGCTTAAGCCATCACTAGAGATTGAAATTAAAGTACCATAAACATCTCCAAACTCATCATTAACAACAGGTTTAGAGGTGCCATCAGGTAAATCTATTGAGCCTTTTTCAACTTTTCTTCGTAAACTATCCCAAATAGGTCTCATTTTCTTATGTTTTTCTAAAATATTAACAAAGATAATTGATACACCATTTTTTGAAGTTGATTGTATATTATCAAGTTCAGGCATTTCTTGGATTGTTTTTTCTAATTTATCAGTTACTAACTGTTCGACTCTTTTGGCACTAGCCCCTGGAAAATACGTTACAACAGTTGCAGTTCGTATAATAAAACCTGGATCTTTAGCCCTTGGTAAATCAAGAAAAGATATAAACCCATAAACTAAAAGAATTATAGAAAACACAGCAGTTACTGTACTTTTTTCCAATGCAAATTTTGTAATATTCATTTTAGTTTCCTAAATCTTTTAAGTTACCAATTTCAACTTTCATATTTTCATAAACTTCACTCATACCAGCTTTTAAAACTAAACTATTTTTATCTAACCCAGATATAACTTCATATCCTTTTTTTATAAGCTTCCCTACTTCTACTTTTTGTTTTTTAACAATATAATTTTCATCTTTTTTATCTAATATATAAACAAAATATCCAGATTTATCATTTAAAATTGAAGTAGAAGGAACAATCAAAGTTCTTTTTTCAAAAACATTTTTCTCTATTGTTTTAAAAAATACATTTGCAGACATTCCCGAACGAATCAATTTTGAACTATCATTTAGTTTTACTATTACTTGATAAGTTTTCGTATTACTTGATGCAAACTTAGATATCTCAGATATTTTTGCACTAAAAGCTCTGTTTTCATCAAGAGAATCAAAAACAACTTTTACATTTTCATCTTTTTTTATTTTATTAATAAAGCTTTCTGGAACTTGAACTTTTACTTCATCAACAACCTTATCACTTATAAGAACAATAGGCGTTCCAATAGTAATATTTTCATTTTCTTGTACATATTTTACAGAGATATATCCATCTTGTGGAGCATAAAGTTTTGTATATGAAAGTTGTAATTTTGCATACTCTAACTCTTTTCTTATATTTTGTACTTTTGCACTTGCAGCATTATAAGAAGCTTTGGCATTGTCAATATCACTAGCACTCGCATTTTGATTTACGTATAATTTTTTTGTTCTTTCATAATTGCTTTTTGCATTTTGTAAAGATGCTCTTGCTTCACTTAAAGCATAATCTGTTTGGGAAACTCTTAGTTCATATGGTTTAGCATCTAGTCTTGCAATCAAACTACCTTTTTTAACCTCATCGCCCAATTGATATTTAAAATAGTTTATATTTCCTTGAACTTTAAAACTGAGTTTTATTTGATTGTTTGATGAAGCAGTTGCATTAAATACCCTATTTTCATTCTCATCTTTTAATTTTGCTTTTACTGCAAAAACTATTTTTAAAGAATCTTCCTTTTTTTCAATTTTCTTTTCTTCTTTAGTACAAGATACAAATAAAATTGCTATACAAAAAACTGCTATATATTTTCTACTTGTAAATATCGCTTCATTAAACTTCATCATTTTTCAATACCTCTTACTATATTTAAAATCTTTTCTTCAACTTCTCTTTTTTTCTCTTTATCAACTAAAATATCAATCTTTCCACTAAAAAAATAGATAGAACTTAAATCACTTAGATACTCAATAATTGAAATATTTAGATTCAATTTTGAGATAATATACGAATCTTGTGCATCAAGTAGTGAAATTATATTTTCTTTTCCATTTTTATACTTATCTTGTATTAGTTCAAAATTCTTTTTTGATGACTCTTGTGATATTTTTGCAAATTTAATTTTTTCATATGAACGTTTTAAAGACTCAAAGTTTTTTCTAACATTTTCAACTATCAAATTTTTCATATTGTTATATTGAAGTTTCAAATTAATTAATTCAATTTGATTCTTTTGTATTTTTGTAGATTTTAAACCACCTTCATATAAAGGGATATTTAGATTTAAAACTGCTTGATACTCTTCATCATCCCAAGCTCTAATTGCATCTTTACCTTCACCATATCTATCTATGATTTTCTTTGCATTTCCTTCAAAAGCAATTGTAGGCATATATCTAGAGTCTTTATTCATCTCTAATTCTTCTTGTTTGACATCTTTTAAAAAACCTAATTGTTTAAGCCTTGAATGAGAATGTACAATATTATTTGAGAAGTTTTCTTGAACTCTTTTATCTGCTATAAATTTTATTGCATCTTTATTATCAAGTTTAAAAAGTATTGAACTCATGCCATATTCGTAAACTCTAAACTCATCACTTATTTGAAGAAGATTCCCTAACTCTATTTTCAATGAGTTTAAATCTTTACTAGAATTTGCCAAGTCAATATTTACATTTGCCAGTTCACTTTCCCATCTAAAAACATCACTTCTATCTTGAACTCCAATATTTACTCTTTGTTTTGCAAACTCCAAGTTTTGTTCTATAAAATCTTGTTTTATTTTTATAATTTGATTTGCTTTTTTAGCCTTTATAATATTTAGATAAATAAGTGTAGCTTTATACATAATCTCGTCATTTAAGGCTTTCACTTCATCTTTTGTTGATTTAGAAAGTAGTTTTTTGATTTTTATATTTTGTAATACTTGATTTGAATAAATTAACTGTTTTACTTTTATTCCTGCATCAAAAGTACCTTGGGAATTTACTCCATTACTATATTGAGCTCTGTCTTTATCAATTCCAATATAATTTGAATATACATCAACCTGAGGTCTATATAAACTTTTTGATTCATCAATATTTAAATCATCTAATCTAATACTATTTTGATTTTGTTTTATTTCTAGATTATTTTTTCCTGCAAGGGTAAAAACATCTTCTAAATTAATCAGTTTTAAATTTTCGTTTTCATATTTAGAAACTTGTTCTATCTTACTTTTATTTTCTATATAAATTGAATTGTATTTTTTCTCTTTTAAAACTTCATAAATAGCTAATGCTGTAGTTCTTAAAACTCTATTTTCATCATAAATAGATGATATAAAATTGTAGTTTATAATATAGTTCTTAGCTACTTTTTTATGTTTTTTATTACTTTTAAAAAATAATACCTTTCTCTTTTTATCTAAATACTGTTCACACTCTTCTTTACAAATTTTAATATTGTACAAAACTTTATCACTTGAAGAAAAAAGTGATTTCGTCTCTTTTTTTATAGAAGAAATGTAATCTTTAGAGGATTCATCAATTACTAAATCTAAAGTATAATTTTGTGCGAATAAGGGTGAAATAAAAAAAAGTATATTTAGAAATATATATCTATTTAGCATTTTTAATCTCCTCTTTTATATGTGCAATAGAACTTAAAAGGTTTGATTCTTCTAAACCTTTTTTTGTTAAATATGGTTTTAAAAAATACAATAGATTTAAAATACCACTAAGTCTTCTAAGCTTTTCATCATAAACTTCCATGAGTATCCAATACAATTCCCATTGTGAGCCAATAATCCAAGTATTTGAACGTATAAAGTCCATTTCATCTTCATCTAGACTTATCATATATCCAAAGTTTATTTGATGATAGTAAAGTTCTTTAAACTCTTGAGACTTTTTTTTGATCCCTTCTTCTAGACTTTTCTTCAAAACTGGATGATTTTGAAGTATTGAATTCATTTCAAGCCTAAAAAATCTATATTTTTTTTCAAGTTCCATATGTTCATTTAAAAAATTATAAAAATCAAAAGGAGCATCAACTCCTTTCTTTACAGTAGATAACTGTTCACTTAATATATTCATAAACTTCATATAAATAGCAATTATAATCTCTTCTTTATTTTTGAAGTAATAGTATAAGTTTCCAACACTAATTCCTAAAGCATCTGCAATATGTCTAGTTGAACTATTTATGCAACCTTTTTCATTAAACAATTCTATTGATTTTTCTAATATCTCTTCTTTTCTATTTGACAAAATTTATCCTTTAGAACACTTGTTCTAAAAGTATAGAACAAATGTTCTAAATTTAAGATAAAATAAATTACTTTAAAAATTTATGTAAAAAAGAAAAAAAGATTTTTGAGAAATATTATTTAAAAAAGTTAATAAAAAAAGGCCTAAAAAGGTCTCTTTTTATCTTACATACGAACCATTATTAAAATCAATAGTAGTTCCATTTACATACTCTGGACACTGGGTAGCTAACCAGAATATTACTTCTGCTGCTTCTTGGGGTTCTGCAAATCTTCCACAAGGAACAATCTTTCTAAACTCAGCTTTTCTCTCTTCCGAATTATCTTTTTGCATATCAGTTTCAACAGGACTTGGAGCAATACAATTTACAACAATCCCATCACCACCTAAAATCTTTGCAAATATTTTTGTAGCATTTATGATTCCTGCTTTTGCTATACCATACCAAATATCTGGATGTCCAATTTGTCCTGCGATTGAAGCAGTATTTACAATCTTTCCATATCCTCTTTTTTTCATATCTTCAGAGAAAAGTGTTATAAGTTCTACAGGAGTATATAAATCAACATTCATAATATGTTCTTTTGCCTCTTTTGGATAGTTATCGTAAGAGTATTTTGGTTGCATATATCCAGCGTTGTTGATTAAAGTATCTATTTCTCCAATCTGTTCAACTAACTTTGGTAAACCTTCTACATCTGATAAATCGTATTCTATTGTGGTGATTTTTGCATTATCTTTTAAAGGAAAGTTTGAAAAATCTCTTCCTACTACAACTACATCATAATCGATTTCCAAAAATCTTTTTACAACTTCTAAACCAATACCTTTATTTCCACCAGTTACAAGAACTCTATTTAACATAAAATATCCTTTTATTTTTTTGTATTATAGCTAATGAATTTTAATATCCTAGAATAATATCTTTATGATTTTTTTTGTTATACTATTTAAAAACTTAGGAGTTAAAATTATGAATAGAATTATTTTACTAATATTTTCTTTTGTATATATGCATGCTATAAACCCTATTATGTTACCAATAAAAGGAGTCGAAGTTGAACATTTATACTCAAATGGAGTTAAAGAAAAAATAACTATTGAAAGAGAAGTTGCTGGTATTTGTATGAATATTGCAGTAAATGTTGAAAACTTTCAATCTGAAAATTTAGCTTCATCAAAAATAAATGAACTTTGTAAAAAAACTCTTGTTACAACAAAAGGAGTAATTCAACCTCTTAGGTTAAAAGCAGGTATTACAACAGTTGCTGAACTTGAAGTTTTAGATTTTATTGAAAATAGAACATCAAAAGATTCAAATAAATATATCTTAGTAGATAGTAGAACATCAGATTGGTTTGATGCAGGAACAATTCCAAGTGCTATAAATATTCCATATGATGAGTTAGAATATGATGAAGATTTTGAAATAGAGTATGAAAGAGCTTATAAAAACTTAGGTGTTAAAATTCTAGATAAAAATAAGTTTGATTTTACAAATGCTAAAACAACAATCTTTTTTTGTAATGGTTCATGGTGTGCACAATCTCCAAGAGCAATAAAGCATCTTGTAAAAATAGGTTATCCTAAAGAGAGAATTTTATGGTATAGAGGTGGTATAGCTTCGTGGGTAAGTGTTTCTTTAAGTTTAACAAAAAATATAGAGGCTAAAGAATAGCCTCTTATTTGATTAGTTACTACCAAACATTTTTTTAAATGCAGCAGCAATTTCTTTATTTGATGGTCCTGTTTGTGCTGAAGCAGGAGCATTGTTATTTGAAGGAGCTTTATTTAATAGATTATCTAATTTAAAATCACTTCCAAGTTTTTTCTTTAACTTATCGTTAAATTTTTTCTTATATTTATCAACTTTCTTTTTAACTTTTTTTCCATACTTACTTTTTAAGAAAGCTTTTGTATCTACTTTTACTTTTGGATTAGATAAACTTCCTTTAATAGTAGTATCAAAAGTATACTTTTTAATAGTAGCTTGAACTAAAGCATTTATACTATTTTTATCAGTATCAAGTGTACTACTTGGAACGCTGATTTTTGTATATTTACTTTGCATATCAATTACAGTATTTATGATATTCTTTTTCATATCACTAGTAATAGCTACTTTTTCATAAACTTCTTTTGTCAAATCAAACTTTGCAAAAGTGTTAATAATATCTGAGTACTCATTTTTTACAAACTGTCCATTAAGTAAGTTTCCACCAATCTTACCTACTTTTGTAGCTAAGTTATAATCAACATCAATATTTGATTTTGAAGTGAAAATTTCTGGATAATATAACATATGAGTTAAAGATTTAACTTCCACATCATTTATCTTTGCTTTAAAGTCATCATTTAAAAGATTGAAGTTAAGATTCCCACCAAATAAACTTGAAGCTCCATCTACAGATAGACTATCTGTACTTTGTTTGATATTACCGGCAAGTTTAAGAGCACCTCTCATTTTTGTTTGAGTTATATCATATAGTTTTGAAAGGTCTGTGAAATTTACTACATAATCACTTACAAAACTTCCTTTCTCTATATCAAATACAGCTTTTTGCATATCAAGATTTGTTACACTTGTATTTAAATCTATTTTTGAGATAGCTTGTGTTTTTACTAAATCTGTAACAATATCACCTTTAAAAATAATAGGCTGTTTTAACTTTTGTTCAAATTGTTTATTTACAACTGCATTGTTTACTTTACTTTCTAAAATTGTAGTTAAAATCTTACCATCCAAATTTTTAACATCTGCACTTTTAATTTTTGCATCAATATTCATAAGACCATTTGCAAAATTTGGTTGATTTACTAGGTTCAATAAAGATTCTATTTTTGCTTTATTTACAGTTACATTTACATATTCTGGTTTTGAATCTACTACCTTAATATCATATTTAGTATCACTTGTAAAAATATCAGAGATACCATCTATTTTTATAACACCATTATCTACAACTGCATTTCCTGAAGTAGAAAAAGAACCATTGTATTTTTGATTTATGATAGCTTCTAATTTAGCTAAATCTTTTACAAATACTTTATAATCACTATTTATAACTGATGTTTTTAAATTTACATTTGCTTTTTTTACATCTAATTTTGCAATTGAACTATCAAAAGCGACTTCTGTATCGGCCATGTTAGGAGATAATTTAGTAATAATATCACCATCAAAAGTAATAGGTGTTGCAGGTGCCTCTTTTAGCTCTTTGTTTATAAGCATTACATTTAAAATACCGTTTGAGATTTTTGTTGTAACTAAACCATCTAAAGTTGGAATATCTGCACTTTTTATATTTGCATTTATATCAATATTTCCATTTGCATAAAGTGGTTGGTCTACTATATTTAATAACTCTTCAATCTTTGCATTTTTCATATTGAATAAAATATTGCTTGGTTTAAAATCTACTAAATTTATATCATAAGTTGTATCACTAGAAGCAATTGAACTTATACCTTTTACAACTGCAAGTTCTTGGTTACCTTTTACAGTACCTTTAGTTGAGAAAAGACCATTTAATTTTTGCTTAGTAATATTTTGTAGACTTGAAAGTTCTTTAATATTTACATCATAGTTTAAGTCAACATTTTTAGCAAAGATATTTAAGTCTCCTTGAACATTTATTGTTGAATTATCATCAATTGTTGCATTAAACAATATATCGTTCATAGTTAATTTAAAATCATTAACTTTCATCGTTACATCTTTTTGACCTGCATTAACTTTTTCTTCTATTATTGAAGCAACGTAAGAATTACCAGGAGTTGTAAATAGGATTCCATAAATTCCAGCTATTACCAATACTATAAGAAATGTAAGTCCAAAAAATAGTTTTTTCATTTTTTTACCTTTTGTTTCATTTAAAGAGTAACGATTATACATCAAAAAAATTAAAAATAAAATTATTTTTAATCTATCTTAAGTACTCTTTTGAAAAGTAATTTTAACAAAGAAAGGTAAACCAATGGCACAAAAAAATTTTATATAAAATTTTAATAATCAAATATCACAATATATTGTTACATAAAGTAATCTTCTTGGAATATATTCTTTTAGCTAATGAAATTTTAAATATATTTGATGTATAATTCTTGCCGATATAAGGTGACAAGTAGGGAAATATTTGCATTTATGTAAGTATTGCTACAGTTTTCTGTAGTTACGCTATCCGAACGGACTTTATACAAAAAATATATTATAAGGAATCTAGAATGAAAAAAATCGTTCTTTTAATGCTAGCTATTGCTGGTGCTGCTTTCGCTGCTGATGGTGCAGTTGCAAATGAAACTTTAAAAGCTTACTCTGTAGTTGCTGCAGGTATCGGACTTGGTCTTGCTGCACTTGGTGGTGCTATTGGTATGGGTAACACTGCTGCTGCGACAATCGCTGGTACTGCTAGAAACCCAGGTTTAGGTGGAAAATTAATGACAACTATGTTCATTGCTTTAGCGATGATCGAAGCACAAGTTATTTATGCACTTGTTGTTGCTATGATTGCATTATATGCAAACCCATTCCTATAAGATCCTAGTCTAAACTACAGATTTTATAAATCTAAAAAAGGTCAAGAGTTTTTCTCTTGGCCTTTTTTTTGCTCTTTTTTATTTCCTAAATAAAATTAAAAATTTTATTTAAAAAGCCACTTTTAGTTCACTTCATCTTGTTATATTTAAAAATGCAAAATTATCACATCACAAACAATAATCAATATAGATGAATCTTTTTGTTATCAAATAGCTTTTTAGGGGAAAGAAAAGGATGAAAATAAATAGTATTAAAGGTAAGCTTTTAGCCTTAGTTATGTTTAGTACAGTTGTATCATTTATGATATTAGGATTTTATAATGCACAGAATAATTACCAGTCGCATTATAATTTAATAAAACAAAAAGAGTTAAATCTAGCAAAAAGTACATCAAAGTTTATAAATAGCTATATACAGTCGAAAATAGATATTGTTACTGCTACAGCAGAAGAAATCACTCCATTAGATTTAAATATTAAAAATAAAAAAATCATAGAAAAGTTAAGATTAGGGAACAAAGCTGGAAAGTTTGTTGCTTTATATATTGGTTTTGAAAATAACGGAAATTTTTTAAAAGATGATGGAACAATAAGAGAACCTCACAAAGATAATTACGATGCTAGAGCTAGACCGTGGTATAAAAAAGCAATAACTCTAAGTGGTCCTGCTGTTAGTGACCCATATGTTGATTTTACAACTAAAAAGTTAGTTATTTCTGTATCTGCTCCAATTAAAAAAGATAATAAAATAGTTGCAGTTGTTGCATCTGATATTTTTATTGATACAGTTGTTGATTCTATTTTAAATGTAAATATAGCAGGAAAAGGAACTGCTTATCTTATAAATGAAAAATCAAAGATTATTATTCACAAAAATCAAAAACTTCTAAAAAAAGATGATGCTTTATTTCCTAAAATCAAAACAAAAAAGAAAGATGGATTTGGAGAAACTATACAAAACAATATTCCATTGTTAGTTTCATATAGCACTATTGAAAATACAGGATGGAAAACTATTATAAAACTTAATAAAGGTTCTGTTTTTGATGATATAAAAAAATCAATAATTAAAGAAGTAATCCTATATATTGTCTTACTAGGAGTGATTTTAGCTCTTATTTTATTTTCTCTAATTAAAATCTTATCACCTTTAAAAACTGTTGAAGAGGGATTAAACTTTTTCTTTAAATATTTAAAAGGAGAAGAAAATAGTATAAAAAAACTGAATATTACAAGAAACGATGAGTTTGGGAATATGGCAAATATGATTGACAAAGAAATGGAAATAATCTCAAGTAGTTTTGATGAAGATAAAGCTTTAATTGATAACGTAAAAAAAGTTGTTTCAAAAGTAAATGAAGGGAGCTTAGCCCTAAGAGTTGAAAACTCAACAAGAAATAAATCATTAAATGAATTAAAAAATATTTTAAATGAAATGATTCAAACTATTAGTGACAACGTAAATAGTGATATCAATTCTATTTTATCTCATTTAAAAGAATACTCTAAATTAAATTTTGTAGATAATATTCCAAATGCAAATGGAAATATTTCTAAAGGATTAAATGACTTATGTAATATTATCAATCAAATGTTACAAGAAAATAAATTACATGGTTTAGCACTTGATGAAAGTTCAAAAGTTTTACTTAAAAATGTGGATATTTTAAATAAAGCATCAAATGAAACTGCGGTTTCTTTAGAAGAAACAGCTGCTGCTCTTGAAGAAATAACAAGTACAGTAGTAAGCAATACCAATAAAATCTCAGAGATGTCAAACCACTCAAAGGAATTATCTACATCTATAAAAGAAGGTCAAAACTTAGCTAATTCTACAGTAGTCTCTATGGATGAAATTAATGAACAAACACGAGCTATTGCAGAAGCAATTACAATTATTGACCAAATAGCATTCCAAACAAATATTCTTTCACTAAATGCAGCTGTTGAAGCAGCAACAGCAGGTGAAGCAGGAAAAGGATTTGCAGTTGTTGCACAAGAGGTAAGAAATCTTGCAAGTAGAAGTGCAGAAGCAGCAAAAGAGATTAAAGATTTAGTAGAAAATGCAACATTAAAAACTGATAATGGAAAACAAATAGCTGATAGTATGATAACCGGTTACGAAAAACTAAATGAAAATATCAAAAAAACAACAGAAGCTATAGTTGATATTTCAGAAGCTTCAAAAGAACAGAAAACTAGTATAGAGCAAATCAATGACGTAATCAATAAACTTGATCAACAATCACAAAATAATGCCTCAGTAGCTACACAAACTCATGACATCGCAGAAAATACATCAAGACTTGCAATTCAAATTTTAGACGAAGTAAATAATAAGAAATTTAGAGAAAATTAAAAAGCATAAATAATCAAGGGGAAGTCCCTTGGTTATTGTACTTATATACTCAAAAGGCAATTTTTAAACTAGTATATATTAAGCAATTTTTATGCATTTTAGTAGTAAAATTCGCGACTACATATTATAAATGCAGCTGTGGTGGAACGGTAGACACGCGGGCTTGAGGGGCTCGTGCTTAACGGCGTGAGGGTTCAAATCCCTCCAGCTGCACCATTTTAATACCATTGAAAATTAATTCAAACTCCAAATATTAATTGACAATTTAATATTACATAATAAAAAACAGTTTAGAAACAAGTATCAAAGTCCCTCTTAGTATTATATTTTTATTCATTTAGAAAATTTTTAGATACTATAACTTATTCATTTGAAAAGGATTTATAAATGAGTTTTGTAAAAAATAATAAAGGGTTAGAAGGCTTGATAGATGAATATTCTAAGCTTTTAGAAAATTTTGAAAATATAATTAAAGAAAAAAGACCTCGAAGTACAATCTACAATACAAAACTAGGAAAATATTTAAAAGAGTTAAATAATATAAGTTCAATGAAAAATGAAAACATTGCAAAGCTTATTGGAATTGTAAATAAATACAATTCTATAAACCATCTTTTTAATGATAATAAAAATATCTATTTTAAAAACTCTGATATACTAAAAATTATTGAAGGACAATTTACTTTTGATGAGACAAATGACAAATCAAATGATACTCTTTTTGAACTAGCAATGGCAGTTAGATTTTCTTTATCTAAAAAAATTAAATCTTCTCAAATAAATATGCAAACAAATTGTGATATTATTGTTGATGATCATATTGCTGTAGAATGTAAATATATACATAGTTCTTTAAGAATCAATGAAAATATAAAAAAAGCAATAAAACAAGTTAATGTTAGAATTAAAAACAATGAGGCAAAATATGGTTTGATTGCATTAGATTTAACTCATATTTGTCAAGATGATGAAATTTATAAAAATGTATATTTTATTTTCAATATGTTTCTTGAAAATCATAAAAAACTAAATAGAAAGTTCAGCGATACTGATATATTAAATTCAGTCATCAGTGATGAAAACTTTGTAAGAGTTATACATTCATATATATCACATGTTCTTGAAATCAAATTTTTAGAAAAATTTGATAGTTCAAAATTAAATGAACATACAAAAGCTATAATATATCAATCAAATTCTTTTTTCTTATTTTCATATAAAAATGCTTCAATTCCTATTCCCACTAGAGCTTTAACTTATTATATAAATGAGAATTTAGATGATAAAGAAAAACAAAATATTATAGAATTAATTCATTCACTTGCAGTAGGAATCTAATATTTAAAAATTTACTTATGAGTTAAAATTATTCAGGTTGAATTTCTTTAGAAGAAGTTTTTTTCTTAGGTTGATAAAGCATATGATGCCATAAAGCAAATCCACAAAAAGCAACACCTGCTCCTACATGAACTTTTTTTGCAAGTTTATTTTTCATAAACATTGAAGTTACAACTGTTGCACCTAATGTTGCTGTCATTCCAATTTTAGCTGCTTCTTTTTGTACTTCTAAATCAATTGGCATTTCTCTCTTTCCTTTTTCTTCTTCTTTTTATCGTCTTTGTAGTTCCACTAATTGTTTTCACAGTTAATGCAGTTGTTAAAATAGTTGCTAAAGGTAATAAAAATGGCATAGAAATCCTTTTGATAATAATTATCATTAATTTTATCTAAGTAACTTTAAATTAAACTGATAACTATTATCAAGTTATGCCTTTTATTTTACCTTTACTCCTTTTATAGAGTTTAGCAACAATCCTATTGTTGTTCCATTATGTAAAACTGCTGTTACTATTGGTGAAAACAATCCAAAAGTTGCCCCTGCTAAAATTGCAGAGTTTATTCCAACTGTTGCATTAAAGTTATTGTTTATCAATTGCATAGTTTTATTTGCTAACTCTTTTGCTTCTACTACAGCAGAGATATCATCTTTTAACAAAGAAATATCAGCTGTTGCTTTTGCAATATCTGCACCCCTACTCATAGATATACCAACATGTGCAGAGATTAGTGCTGGAGCATCATTTATTCCATCACCAATAAATGCTACTTTTTTACCTTCATCCATAAGCTCTTTTACGATTTTTGCTTTATCTGTAGGTAAAAGCTCTGCTTTTATCTCATCAATTCCAAGTTCATCAGCAATCATTTGAGCTTTTTTCTTAGTATCACCTGTTAACATCACAATATTTTTCACACCAAGTTCTTTTAGTCTAATTATAGATTCTTTTGCATTTACTCTTAAGTTATCTGCAAGTGCAATTGTTCCTAAAAGCTTCCCATCAAAACCTATATATAAAAGTGTTTTACCATTACTAAGTGATTTTTCAATTTTTTCCTTATGTCCTGAAAAATCTATTTTTTCATCATCTTCTAGAAAATGTCTACTTCCAATGATTACTTGTTTTCCGTCTACTTCTGTTTTAACACCATGGGCAACTATAAATTCAACTTCTTCATGGTGCATATGAACAAAGCCATTCTCTTTTGCAGCTTTTACAACAGCTTCTGCAACAGGATGAAAATAGTGTTCTTCTGTAGATGCAGTTAGATTTAGCAACTGTTCTTTTGTCCAAGCTTTATCATATGACTCTACAGAGATAACTTCTAATTCACCTTCTGTTAGAGTTCCTGTCTTATCGAAAACAAAAGTATCAGCACTATGTAAAGACTCAATAGACTTTGCTCCTTTTATCATAATACCATGATGCCCTGCTTTTGAAATAGTAGATTTAAAAGCAACTGGAGTTGCAAGTTTTAAAGCACAAGAATAATCTGCTTGTAAAATAGAAGCTGTTCTTTCAAAATCTTTAGTAAACACATATGAAACTCCAGCTAATCCCAATGTAACTGGAACTAACTTATCCGCAAGTTTTGTAGCTTTTAATTGTACAGATGATTTTTCATTTAAAGAGTTTTCTATATAGTGTTTGATTCTTTGTGTTGCAGTATCAGCACCTACATATTCAGCCCAAACTCTAAGTCTTCCATCTTCAATAATAGTTCCAGAAATAACTCTATCACCCCTATGTTTTACAACAGGTTCAGCTTCTCCTGTCATAGAGACTTCATTTACACTGGCACTTCCTTCTATAATATGTCCATCTACAGGAACAGTATTACCAATACCAACAATTACAACATCGCCTATTTTGATATCAACACTTTTTATTAAGACTTCTGTGATTTTTCCATCAACTTCTTTTTCAACCCATGCTTCTTCAACATTTGGTTTTGAAAGTTCTTTTAGTAAATCATCACTTTTATGAACAGTTGTTTCTTCTATATATTCACCAAGTTCAAGCATTGCATTTGTTGAGTTTGCAGCCAAATAATCTTTTCTGTAAATAGATATACCAACAGCAGCACTTTCAAGAACTCTTGAAGTTAAACCTTCAGAAAAAAGTTCTTTTGTACCATCTATTAACATAGGAACAGCAGCAGCTGTAGTAACACTAGCTTTTAACATATCATTTTTTATAAATCTTTCAGCAACTAAAGCACTACTAGCTCTAGCCATACCTTCTATACTTGGTTCCTCATCATTTACACAAGAGATACAAACTGCTGCATCTTTACAAGAATCTAATAAATCATCGATACTCAAATTAGATAGTTTTTCTTCAATTTGTTCGCAAACTGAACTCTGTTCAAAATCAAAAATTATACTATGAGCTTTTTTATTTACTCTTACAGAAATAATACCTTCAATTTTTTCTAAATTGCTCTTTAAAATATTCGCATCAAGATATTTATCTTTTAATAAAGAATATTTATATCTAGCTCTATTTGAAGTACTATGTACTTTTTTAAATTGATTACTACTCATAATCTCTATTCTTGATTTGCTTCCATAGCAGCTCGTGCATCTTCATATCTCTCTTTTAACTCTTCCATTCCCGCTTGAAATAACTCTGTACCTTTTGAAGCCGCTTTCATTAAAGATTCTTGAGCACCTTTATTTGTTAAAAGAAAAGTAACTGCTGCTCCAATTAGTGCACCTTTTACAAAATCACCATTGTTAAATCCTGATTGTCCTTGAGGATTACCTTGGTTATTCATAGAGTTTACATTCATTGGCTGGTTTATGTATGGATTGTGATTAATATTTACATTTTGATTGTTGTTTTTTCTAGAATTTTCAATATTCATATCGTAGTTATAATTGTTTTTCATTATTCACCTTCACTAATTAAATCTTCATTGGCATGAGATATAGACTCATAACTTGCATCAAGTTTTTCATCTATAATTTCTAAAGCATAAATACCAGCCATACCAATAGATGCAGCAGTTAAAGCTTTAAACAATCCACCTTTTTGACCAACATAATTTGCAGTTGCAATTGCTGCACCAGTTGCAATTGCACCTTGTGAAGTTCTTTTTACAGTATCTTTAATTGCATCATTTGAAGAGATTTCTTCATTTTTTAATTTTTTATAATTAATTGTTCCTGAGACAAGAGCAGAAGCTACCGCTCCACTTACGATATGTCCTAATACATTTCTAGGTTCACCAGTATTAATTAATGGTTGGTTCATTATTCTTCCTTAGCCTTTGGTTTTCTTCCTCTTTTTACAGAAACTTTTTTT
The DNA here is from genome assembly GCF_001895145.1 of Arcobacter sp. LA11. Lineage (NCBI taxonomy): Bacteria > Pseudomonadati > Campylobacterota > Epsilonproteobacteria > Campylobacterales > Arcobacteraceae > Arcobacter > Arcobacter sp. LA11. The sequence goes on from NZ_BDIR01000006.1 coordinate 123,724, forward strand.
GCTTCTGTCTCTTCTTTAGCTTCTTCTAAAGCTGCTTGTTCTTTTTTTTCTTTTATACATTGAGCTGTTGCATTTATCGTTTGTTTCACATCTTCAACAGTCTCTTTGCTTTTTTCTAAAGAGCTATTAGCAACATCTTTTGATTTATTAAATAGATTACCTGCAACTTCTTTTAATTTATCCGACTTATTAAAAGCAACTATTGCTCCAGCACCTACTGCTAATCCTAATACAAATGGTAATGCCATAACTTACTCCTTATTATTTTTATTATTCATATAGTTATTTAAAAGCGCAATAGAAGCACTTCCAAATCCTAATCCACTAATCATTGAAATATTTAACTTAGAAAAAAGTTGTGTTAATTTATTCTGATCAACATTTCCTGTCATTAAATCATCCAATAAACCTTGATATTCACCAAGTTTTTCCATTAAATCTTCTTGATTAAACTCCGGATTACTTGGCACACTGTAATAATTGATAACACAGTTTCTAAAAGCTGGTAAATGATTATTGTAAGAGGCTGCTTGAAGTCTAAATAAAACATCTCTTATGTCTTCTTCTTGTGTATGAGATAAAAGGTTATCATACATTGCAACATTTTTTATTTCAGCTGCGACACCTAATTCACAACATTCAACATAAGTACTTGGTACTTCAATTTTTTCTGCCCAATTGTTAAGAGGAACCTCTATCCCATATTTTTCTAAAAGTGGAATCAAAGCACTATAGTGTCTTGATTCAGCTTCTCTTATATTTACAAAAGGTTCAACAAATCCAAACTTTTCCATAACTTTTGTGTATGTTTCATAAGCTTTAAACTCATCATAAACAGCAATTCTAAGAACTTGTGAAATGATAGGTTGTTCACTATTTATATCTACTCTTTGAGATAAAAGTAGTTGTTCATCATAATTCTCTTCCAACTATGCAACCTCCTTTGCTAACTTATTTATAATTTCTGTCAATTCATCTAGGTTTTCATTTTTTATTAAATCTTCCCAAAGTTTTGATGGAAAAATAATAGGGTCATACATAATTGTAACTGAGGCTATAATTTTTTTTATTTTTATACTTTTTATTCCATCAATTCTATTTGGCAAGTCTTCTATATCATTTATAGTTATATTTCCATTTTCTTTTTTTATATTAGGATTTACTCTAACTCTTAGTCGTCCAGGGGTATGAGCGATAATAGAAAAATAACTTGCAACTTTTATAATATCTTCTGTTTGTATCAAAAATATTCCTTTATTCTTTTAGTTTGGCTTTTTTATTCTTAAGTGGAACTTATTATAAAGTCGGACTCATTATCAGTTAGAATTAGGATAAAAAATAAAGAGAAAGAAAACTGTCTTATTGACAGTTTTCACATAAACCATAAATAGTCATAACATGATCTTTTAAATCAAAATTATGGTTTTTTGCTACTTTTATTTGTTGGCTTTCTATAAGTTCATCAGTAAATTCAATAATTTTACTACACGAAGTACAAACTAAATGGTCATGGTGTAAAGATAAATTTAATTCATATCTTTTTATTCCATCTCCAACATCTAAAGATTCGATAATATTCATCTCTTCGAAAAATTTCATAGTTCTATAAACAGTTGCTATACCAACATCTATGTTGTACTCTTTTTTTATATTAAATGCAATTTGTTCTGCTGTTAAATGTTCATCTGAAAAATATAGTATTTTTAAAATATAATCTTTTTGTACAGAGTTTTTAAAACCTAGTTTGGGAACATGTTCTTTAAAATTTTCTAAGAAAGTTTCAAAATCCATTTCATATTTATTCATTAATTAAATCCTTTTACTATGATGACTAATAGACTTATAACCAAGGCTAAAGCATACACTTTCCATAAGTTTCTATGTATTTTTATATTTCTTTTATATAGAAGAGAATCTTCTAGGTGATTGTAACTTTTAAGTTTCTTCATGATTAAACCTTGATAATGGGTATCATTATAGTACCTTCTTAAAACTTAACTTAATATTAATGATAACAATTATCGTTTTAATAAAACTATAAGGTTTAAATGATAGAATCTGATAATTAATATCAAAAAGGTTATAACAATGATAGCTCTATCATTAGTAAATACTACTGCAAATATAATAGTGAGTTCTATTACTACAAAAATATTTGATTCAGTAGTGACATCTAAACTAACGCAAAAACAAGAAAAGAAAAAATGGATAAGAGATAAAAAGCTAAATTTATTTTCTCAATTATCTGAAAACATATTAACTATAAACTGTGATAATTTATTAGAAAAGAAGTTACTAATAAAAGAGTTAGCATCAAAAATCATGCTTCTAACAGAAGATGAAAATCTAAAAACAAATCTTGTAAATTATACTTTTATTCTGGATGAGTATGAATGCTATAAGAGTGATATCAATCTAAATCATCTTAACGATGAGCTAATTTCAACACTCTGTACATATATGAAGAAACTGTAGATAAATCTACTTTTCTTCTTTTTTAGTTACCAAAGAAAGATTATTTAAATCATATTTTTGAAGATTATCTAAAACTTTTACAATACGTTCATAAACAACATCTTTATCTATTCTAACAATTATGTTATTCTTTTTATCATTTATTTCTGAAAGTTTCTTATCTAATTCATCAAAACTTATCTCTTTTCCATAGATAGCTAGTTTATTTTTATTTATTTCAATTGATATTTCTTTTGGTTCAATTTCAAGTTCTTGAGCTTGAGATGAAGGCAAATCAAGTATCAAAGCAAGTTCTTCTTTTTTAAAAACTGAAGATACAATAAAAAAAATAAGAAGAATAAAAACTACATCTATTAATGGAGTTAAATCGGGAGCAATGGTTTCTCTCTTTTTTCTCATAATTTAGAAATAACTCTTTCTTCTATTTTATGTTCTAAATTATCAATAAAACCAACTAGATAGTTATATCCAATATAATGTGGTATTGCTACAATAAGACCTGCAACTGTAGTAATCAATGCAATTGAAATACCTGTAGAGAAAATTGTTGGATCACCAAGACCAGCTTTTGATATAGAATCAAACGAATTCAAAACACCAACAACAGTTCCAAGTAAACCTATCAAAGGTGCAATAGAGGCAATAATTTTTACAGTATTTAATCCCCATTCTAAACCATTTACATATTTATCAAGTGCATTTTGAAAAGTTTTATCTTCATATTTATCATTACTTTTTTCTATTGTTTCAATAATTCTTTTAGCAACAGTCTCTTTTCTAAATTTAGCAATAGTAATCTCTAAAAATTTCCATAACATAATTGAAAATCCAATTATATTTAACACAATTAAGATATAAACAATTATACCCCCTCTATCAATGTACTCAAGTAACTCAAACATTATCAAATTGATTCTCCTATATATTAACTATTGAATAATTTATTGGGACATCAATAGCCCATGTATTTTTCTCTAACTCTTTTGGTATTGGTTCAAATTTTGCAATTTGTTCTAATAACTCAATTGCTGCACTATTTAATCTTCTATAAGGGCAAGCATTTTTAAGAGCAATTTTTTTTATATGTCCACTTTTTGTAATTTCAAAAGATATAATAACTTTACCTTGTTGTTTTAATCTTTTTGCCCTTTTTGGATATATTTTATTATTTTCAATAGTCGCCCGAAGTTTTGAAAGATAGTCATTTTTAATAGCATTTTTATCTATATTTGAAACAATTGTTTTCTTACTAATAGAAGGAATTACTTTTTTTACGACTGTTGGTATTATTTTAGGTGTAATTTTTTTAACCATTTTCTCAACTTTCTTTTCAAGTTTTTTTTCAACTTTCTTAACTTCTTTTTTTACTATCTTCTTTGGAACTTTTCTTTTCGCTTTTTTAACTACTTTTTTAACTTTTTTTTCGACTATTTTGGGAGTAACGACTTTTTTTATCTCTTTTTTTTCAACTACTTTTTTAACTTCTTTTTTCTTTAGAACCACCTTTTTCAAGGCAATAGTATTTACTGTAGGTTTTTGAGTAACTACAATTTTCTTTTCATCAGATTTATATAAAGTCAAAATTGTCCCATGAACAAATAATATGATAAAGAATGATAAAATTAAAGTAAATTTATTTAACATAATTGAATTTTACATCAATATTGATAATAGTTATCTTAATCATTAATATTTAAGTATAACAAAAGTCAAAGAATATTATGATATTAATTATCATTAATAACATAGGAAACATATGGAAAACTTCTTTTTAACTATTTTAACGCTTGGTGCAATATATTATATTTATAATACAACTATTAAAAGTATGGATTGCAAATGTAGCAGTAAACAATGTGATAACAAAAGAAACAAATGAAAAGAAAACAATTAACTACTCTTGATAAATTATCAAAAGGGCAAAAAGCTACAATAAAAGATATTAAAACTACTGGAAAACTTTTACAAAAACTCTTAGATATGGGATTTATCATAAATACAACTATAGAAGTTATTAGAATCGCCCCATTATATGACCCAATAGAAGTCAAATTACATAATTATCATATAAGTCTTAGAAAAGACGAAGCAAAACTAATAGAAATATATTTTTAATGAAGAATATAAAAATTGCATTAGCAGGACAACCAAACTGTGGAAAATCTACAATCTTCAATTTAGTTAGTGGTATAGAACAACATATAGCAAACTATCCAGGTGTTACTATTGACAAAAAAGTAGGATTTTTTAAATATCAAAAGAAAAAAATTGAGATGGTTGATCTACCTGGAACATATTCTTTTACATCTTATTCATTAGAAGAAAGAGTTGCAAAAGATTTTATACTCAACGAAAAACTAGATGTCATCGTAAATGTTATAGATGCCTCTAATATAAAAAGAAATCTCTATTTAACATTTCAACTTTTAGAAATTGGTATTCCAGTTATAATCGTTTTAAATATGATGGATGTTGCTTCAAGAAGAGATATTAAAATTAACTCAAAAGAGATGTCAAAACTTTTAAACTGTCCAGTAGTAGAAGCTTCAGGAGCGAAAAATATTGGTAGCAATGAAATTATGAAAAATATTATTCAAACCTTTGAGAAAAAAGACCAATATGAATTTTTCAAAATTAACTACGAAGAACTTGAAAGTCATATTTTAAATATTGAAAATAAAATCTTTGACGAAAAATCAAATTTAAATAAAAGATGGCTTTCAATAAAAGTATTAGAAAATGATACTACTATTATAAATCGTTTAAAAAAAGAGTTTATTAATATAGAGACCTTTAAAGAAAAAGAAATACTCCATTTCCAAAAAAATTATAATAAAAATATATCCTCACTACTTGCTTCTTTTAGATATGAGTCTGCTGATATTATTTACCATAGAACAGTTAAAGAAGAAAATATAAAAAAAGAGACTCTAACTCAAAAAGTGGACAAAATTATTCTAAACAAATTTTTAGCACTTCCTATTTTAATAGGAATTATGTTTATAGTTTATCAAGTTTCTATTGTATGGGGATATAAGCTTACTGATTATACTTGGCCAATACTTGCGGCATTTAAAAACTTTTTTATCGAAATCCTTCCAAAGGGAGATTTTATAGATATCCCCATGGTTACTAGCTTTAGTATATGGATGATTAATAGTGCAAATGCTTTGATGAATTATATTCCCATTTTCTTTATTTTGTTTGCTCTTATTGCTATTATGGAAGATGTAGGATATATGCCAAGAATGGCTTTTATTCTAGATAGAGTATTTAAAAAATTTGGTCTGCATGGACAATCAACTTTGCCACTTGTACTAGGAGGAGCAATGGTTGGAGGATGTGCCGTACCCGGAGTAATGTCAACCAAAGGTATCGCAGATGATAGAGCAAGAATGGCAACAATTCTAGCTGTTCCTTACATGAATTGTCTTGCTAAAGTACCTTTTTACACCCTTCTTTTAGGTGCTTTTTTCAAACCAGATATGGCGATTATGATGTTTTTTATTTCTACTGTTACACTTTTTATCGCAATGATTGTATCTAAACTTTTGACAATGACAATATTAAAAACTAGAGAAACCTCACCTTTTCTAATGGAACTACCACCATATCACATGCCAACTTTTAAAGGAGTGTTAATAAGAGCAAGTCAAAGAGTCTGGCAATATATTAAAAAGATTGTAACTATTGTATTAGCCGTTGCAATTGTACTTTTTAGTATGATTCAATTTCCTGGAATTAGTGATGAATCAAAAAACAAGTATGGTTTACAAATTAAAAATGCTCTTTTAAGTTTTGATAAAAAAGCTAAAAAATCAAAATATTATGAAAATGTAAATACAAAAAATAATGTATCCCAACTTCTAAACTTCTATGATAGTTATAAATCAAAAAGAATGACTATTACGACAAAAGAAAAGATAGAAGAACTTGATAAAAAATATATAGTTTTAAATAAAACTTTTTTTAAATTTATAAAACCAAAAAAAGATAAAGAAGCTAAAAAAATCAATAAAATTCTTAGAAAATTATCAAAACAAAGAAAAAGAATTCTAAAGAGTATTAAAAATGAAAAAGTAGAAAATTCACTTTTAGGGATGATTGGTCGCTCAATTGAACCAGTATCTAAATATGCAGGGTTTGATTGGAAAATAAATGTTGCATTTTTAAGTTCTTTTGCAGCAAGAGAGAGTGCCGTTGCAACATTAGGAACACTTTATGAAAATAATAAAGCTGATAATATGAGAGCAGAAGATGCAATGGCGCAAAATAGTGGATATACTCCTCTACATGGTACAGCTATAATCATCTTTATGATTTTAACACCACCGTGTATTGCTACAATGATTGTAGTAAAAATGCAAACAAATAGTTATAGGTGGATGCTATTTGCAATTTTTTTCCCAGTATTTTTGGGAATTAGTATTTCCTCAATTATATTTACTACTGGTTTAAAAAATAACTGGACTGGAGTTGAGGCAATGACTTATTTTTATATTTTCGCTATAACTATTGCTCTAGTTATTGGCTTATTTCCAAATAAGAGAATTAATTGGAAAGGTGGCATAAACTCAAAAACTAATAAAAGGATAAAAGAAATTGAAAATTGTTAACGAACCTGAGAAATACTTTGTTATAAGTGAATTTGAAGAAGGTTGGGGAATGGAGGAAATAGAGTGTGAAGAACAAGTATATGATTACTGTGTAGATGCACTTTTTATTCCAGAAGAAAAGATAGAAGATTTAGCTATTAATGATGAATTTTATTTAGAAGTCACTCTTAAAGACCTAGAATCTGATGATTTAGGAGAAGACTGGTATGTAAATCTTTTTAAGATGTCAAAATAATAGTGTAAATCCCAATCTGGGTTTTACACTATTCGTAGATATAAACAATATCTGCTTTATTTATTTCTACTTCTAAATCTTCTTTTTTATCTATTTTTTTATTTGAAATTGTAGTGAAAGGTAAAGTGTTTAATCTTGAAAATCTCAATGGTATTCCTAAATCTTGTTCAATATGCATTGCTCCAACAAATACAAAAACTTTATCTTTAGAACTCTTTATTACCTGTTTTACAATTTTATTAATATTTTCAGACATATAAGTATCCCATGCAACTTGTACACGGTACATTCTTTCTTCACAAGCTTCTTCACTTTTTTTAGGCATCTTATTACAATGTTTTAAATAAGGCATTACAAGTTTACTATGAGCACTTACTTTTAAATCTAGAGAATTATAAAACTTTTTTTCATCTTCACTCATCTTATCTAATTGCTTTAAAGAGATTTTAGTTCTTTGCTCTTTTGTTAGATTCATTCCATATAATTTACCAGTATTTTCTTTTACTGCTTTATATAATGGTTCAACATATTCCCATTTATATTTTGTAAACTTATCCCATTCTCTTTTCTTTTTTAATTCTAAAGAATCTATTTTTCCACTAGTAAACATTTCTAATAAATCATCATGTTCAGGAGTAAACCATTCATTTATTAGATACAAATTATATCCTTCTTGATCCATCTTTGTTAATAAGTCTTGAAAAAACTTATGTGTTTTTTCTGTATTGTGATGATCGCCTACAAAAACTAAGGAATATGGTTCTATTTGATTTATTATCTCTTTCATATCTATTTCTTTAGCTTGTTTGATAGAGTAAATCATCTCTTTTTTTTCTAAATCATGAGTTAGTACTCTATCTTTACTTGAACATCCAGCAAAAATAAATATAAAACCCAATACTAGTGTTATTATTTTAATCATTCTTTTCCTTTTTATTTCTTATCTTTATTGAGTATGCTATAGGAATATATAATAAGTTTATCATAGTTGCTCCAAGCAGACCAAATCCAATACTAACAGCTAATGGTTGCATTAGTAAACTCTCACCAGAAGCTAAAAACATTAATGTAAAAAGTCCTAAAACAGTCGTAATAGATGTTAACAAGATAGGTCTTAATCTTAAGGTTGCATTTTCTATTAATTCTTCATATGACTTAGACTTTTTTAGAAAATTCAACATCAATAATGTATCATTCATAACAATTCCTATAAGTCCTACAAAACCAAGCATTGAAGAAAAAGTAAGTGGTAAGCCCAAAATAAAATGACCTACTAATACTCCAAAAATTGATAGGGGAATTACAGTTAAAGAAAATAAAGAGAGAATAAAGGATTTAAAAAACCATGTTAGAATAAGCAATATTCCAAAAATTGCAAAAATCAAACTCTTTGTTATATCTTTTTGAATTTGTTTATTTTTTCCAGCTTCACCTTTTATATAAACTTTTATCCCTTTGGCTTTTATAATCTCCAAATCTGCTTTTATTTTTCTATAAAACTTTCTAGACGTTATAGTTTTTTTATCTGTACTTGCACTAATACTAAATACTTTCTCAAGATTATCTTTTTTTATATTTGATAAAGTATTTTTGTAAATAATCTTTGAAATATCATATAAAGAGACTTTCATTGTACTATTTGGAACCTCAACCATCAGAGTTTTAAAATTCTCTAATTTAGTTTTATCTACTACATATAATTTTAACTCTAAAAGTTCATTATTGTCATTTACAACTTTTGTCAGTTTTTGAGTTTTTAAATAAACTCTTAAACTTTCAATAATATTTTTCTGAGTAAAACCTAATCTTCTACCATAATCATTTATATCCACTTGTAAAGCAATATCACTATAATTCATATCATCTTTTATATTAAAAAGCCCATCTATTTTTGACATCTTTTCTTTTAATAAATCTATAGATTCTTTTACTTTTTTTTCATTATTACTTGAAAAAGATATAAGAATATCACTTTTAACTACCCCTGTTTGAGGGATATTCAACTCAAGGTTCATCTCTTTTTTATATTTTTTAAACCAATCTTGTAAATCATTCCTAATCATCTTTGCCGTTTGTTTTCTTGTTCTTTCTTCTTGGCTATTTTTTCCAAAGAGTTTAAAGTATGGATTAATTTCTCTATTAAAATAATCATCTGCAATTTTTGGTTTTAGATTAATCGTAATTGTAAATAAGTTATCACCCTTTTCATGGCTAGAACGTCCATCTGTTTTCATACCAATAGTAGTATGAATTGAAGAGTAATCTTCTTTTTCAAGTTTTTTTAATAAGATTTTTTCTAAAGGCTTAATCTTCTTACTTGTATATGACATAGAGTTATTTGCTACTTTTCCTGTTATATTTATACTCATGGCATCAAATTCAGGGAAAAGTATAAACTTAGATTTTTTTATAAAAAGAAAAGAGATAAACAAAATTAAGACTATAAAAAAGACTACAAATATATATTTATATTTTATACAAAAAAGTAGCATCTTTTTATATAAATTTCCTAAAGTATCCCACATTTTATCTTTATAATTTATTTTATATTTTGATTTATCGCTAACTATTAATTTATAATGGGATGGTAAAAATACAAAACTCTCAATAAATGAACTTACGATTAAAACAACTACCATCAAAGGAATAATCTTTACAAAAACTCCTAATCCTCCACTTATAAATAAAAGTGGTAAAAAAGCAATAACTGTTGTCAATAATGCAACTAAAAGAGTTGGTAAAACTTCAACTGTTCCGTCAATACAGGCAGTTTGAATATTTTTCCCTAATAATCTATGTCTATGTATATTTTCACTTACAACAATTGCTTCATCAACTAATAATCCTAAGCTTAATAATACACCTATTAAAGATAAGGTATTTAATCCACTACCAAAAAAGTCTAAGCCAATAAGTCCAAAAGCAAGACTTACAGGTATTCCAATTAAAACAACAAGTGAAATCTTAAAAGAGATAAAAATCCATATTGCAAAAAAGAGTAAGATAAGTCCTATAATAATATTTGAACTAATCACATTAAGTCTTGTTTTTATCCAAAAAGAACTATCATTTAATACTTTAATTTCTAAAGAAGAATGTTCTTTTTCATACTTTGATACTAACTCTCTTATTTGTTTAGATAGTTTTATACTATCACCTTTTTTAGCTTTTTTTGTCATTATAATTATTGATTTTTTAGCATTTGTTCTAGTACTTAAAGAGTTTTTTTCAAAAAGATATTTTACTTTTGCTATATCTTTTATTGCTAAAGTTTGATCTTTTATTTTTATCTTTATATCTAAGATATCTTTTTTTGTAAGTCCAGAAACTTTTGTACTTACAAAATATTGCTCCACATTTGATTTGATTTTACCAATAGGATAAATAGAAAATATGGAATCAATAGCTTCAATAGCTTCAATTTTATTTAAGCCATAAGCATCAAGTTTTTTATAGTCTAAAACTATTCTAAGTGTTTTATCAAACTTTCCTATCAAGTCTGATTTATGAATATATTCTAATTTTTTTATCTCTTCATTTAGTTCTTTTATTATATTTATATTTTTTTTATAATCTTTTTCATTTGAATAAATAGAGAGTGATAATAAAGGAAAAAATCTCTCTACAGTGTAAACTCTTGGTACTTTCATATTATCAGGTAAAGTAGTATCTAAAGCCTCTATTTGTGTTTTTATATCATTTATGATTAAACTCTTTGAAGAACCTTCTTCAATATCTGCACTTATAGAATAACTACCTTTTAATATAAAAGTTATTATATTTGATAACAAAGGGTTATTACTTAAGATTTCTTCACAATCTTTAACAATCAAATTATCTAGAACTTCACTACTACTACTTCTATAACTTCCACTAACAACCACTGTTTCTAAAGAAGAAGGAGGAAACATCTCTTTTGATAAATTTTCGTATGAGAAATATGAAATCATTAAAAGAAGTATAAATAAAAGATGGTTTAGAGCTCTATTATTTAAAAAAAATTCTACTATTTTTTTTACTATTAAATCCAAATATAAAACCTATAAATAAAATACAGATAAATGAAATCTGTTTAAAAAATGAAAATCACTGTGAAAATATTTTTCACAGTGATTTTTTAACAAGATTAAAATTTGTAATTTAAACCTGCATAATAAAATCTACTTCTTAACTGGTACTCATAGTCATCATCAAGTCTTTTATTTGTTAAGTTCTCTATACCAAATCTAACAGTTAAATCTTTTGTAACTTTTTTTGATAATTGCATTGCGGCTGTTCCATATGCACCAAGTTTTTTATAATCTGCATCATATTGGTTACCTGTATAGCTGTATCTTAAACTTGAATCTATTTCATAAGGTAATTCATACGATATTTTTGCATTTAATGTATGTTTTGGTTTTAATTTTAACTCTCTACTAGTTTCTTTATCTTCTGTTTTTAGATAAGTATAATTTAAATCAAAATCTAAACCATCTATAATATTATCTTGTTGATACTCTAGTTCAATACCTTTTGTAATAGCATTATCAACATTTCCATATTGTCTAATTGAAATAGGGTCATCAAATGGGCAAGGTCCAAATGCCCAAGTTGCACAAATTGGATTTGCTTCAGTTCCAGATTCAGTTGTATAATCAATTAAATCCTTTACATCATTGTAAAATGCCGTAGTTTTAAATGTAAGGTCTTGACCTTTATATTCAAATCCAAGTTCATAAGAATCTGCTACTTCAGGCTTTAGATTACTATCTCCATCAAAACCATACCCAGCGTAATAATTTCTAAATTGATAATCATCAGAAGATTGAGTAACTGTTGGAGCATTAAATCCATGTCCATATCCAAGCTTTAATCTCATATTTTCTTGTAATTTATAAACAGCAAATGCTTTAGGACTTATTTCTCCACCAAAATTTTCATGCTTGTCATATCTAATACCTAATGTTAATATCAGATTATCAGTAATATCTATTTCATCTTGTAAATATGCAGAGGAATAAGAAAAACTATCTCCAAATGCATTTGATGAAGCAGTATCATATACTTTATCATAAGATTCTCTTCTTATTTCTGCTCCTGCTATAATAAAATGCTTATCAATACTATCTATGATAGCTTCAGTATTTAAAACAGTGTTACTTAACTTATGAGTATAAGCAAACTGTTCTATCTTATTTTCAGATTTTGTAGTATAAAGAGATGCTTTAAAAGCAAAATCACTAAATTCTTTATTGTATGTAATAGCAGCATGTATTTTATCTAGATCATAATAGTTATCATAATCTACAGTTTTTCTTTTCTCATCTGATTTTAATAATGATATTTCAATATTTTGAGTATCATCAATAGTAAACCATCCATTTGCCATAACATTTTTAACTTTTTTTCCTTCAAGTTCTGTTGCATTAGAATCAGAAGGTTTAGTAGTTAATTTTTCATCATTGAACTGTCCAAAAATAGAATATGCGAATTTATCATTAACTTTTCCACTTGAAACAATTGAATAATCACCTTCATTTCCACCTCTAGAATGGCTTGTTCTTCCAAGCTTAATATCAAGCTCTGACTCTATTTCATTTGTTGGTTTCTTTGTAATAATATTAATTACTCCACCTAAAGCATTTGAACCATAGAGTGAACTCATTGGACCTCTTACAACCTCAATTTTTTCAATTGCACTTAAAGGAAGCCAGTTATATTGAAAATCAGAATGTCCAATCTGTGCATCAGAACCTGAGACTCTTCTTCCATCAATAAGAATAAGTGAGTTTTTACTCTCTAAACCTCTAATCGAAATAGTTTTTCTACCAAAAGTAGATGAATTATTAACTCCCCTACTAATACCAACTGTTTCTTCTAAAACTTCATTTATAGAATTAACACCCATTTTTTCAATTTCATCAGCAGTAATAATTGATGTTGAACCTGCTGTATCGATTAATTGTTTTTTACTTTTCGCTGTAACAACTACATCATTTAATCTATCTCCTGCATATAGATTTGATGCGAATATCATTGCAGAAGTTACTGCAATTAATTTTTTATTTAACATTATTTCCCTTTTCAATATTAATAACTATTATTAATAATAAATTGAAATTAAAAAAAAGAGGTTGCCCTCTTCTTTCACCAAAAGTTTGCGAAACTAAAACTTATTTTGTCTCCTTTTTCTCCTTATCTAATTTTTTTAATTCTTCTATATTTTTTGATTCAACCCAAAAAACTGCATCTTGACTAAGTTCTCTTCCTTTGAATTTTTTATTATGTCCAATACCTTTGGCATTGAAACTCCATAATCCTTCTTTTGGAATATGAAAAGTAAACTCACCTCTTTCGTTTGCTTTAAATTCAATTACTTTAAAACTTTGTTGAGGAGCATTTGTTTTCATATTTGTTGTTTTATTATTTTCCATATCAATATCATAATTTAATAATTCAACTTCAATATGTGCAAAAGGAATAGGAATTCCTGAAGCTTTTACCATTCCTGAAAAACTACTTCCAGCCCAAATACCATAAGGTTTTGATAAAGGAATAATTTCAGCTTCAAGACCCAATTCTTTGTCCCAATCAGTTGGTTTACCAGCAACATTTACAACCATTTTTGTAATCATTTGTAAATAGATTCCCTCTACTTCACTAAATGAAGGAGCAGGTTTCATTACAAAAAGATGATCACCCATCTTTTTAGCTTTATATTTTGAAGTATATGCTTTTGCTTCATTTTTACCTGTGAAAACTATTGGCTTTAAAGTATCCTTTAAATCTGTTTTTATTGTTTTATGCATTACATAAAATTCTTCTGGTTCTAATTTTTCATCACCTTTATGTTGCGTACCCATATCATATGTTTTTAAATTTGTATACGGATGCATTTGAACATGAGCTAAATTAATACTTTTCCCAGTATTTAAAGTCATTTCAGGGGTATACATAAGTTGTGATTGTGCAAAAAGTGTACTACTTAATAAACTTAAACATAATAATTTTTTAAACTTCATTTCTTTCCTTTATTCCAATATATCTTTACTTTTTATATAAACTTCATGTTGTGGTCCAGCATCAAAAACTGCACTATAATCAACTTCTGGTTTTTTAAAATTCACTTCACTTTCACTATTTAGTTTGGTATCTAAAAGTATTTTCTTTTCATTTGAAACAACTCTAAATTTTACTCCACCGGCACTACTGCCGTCACTAAATCCACCTTCGCAAGTGACTGTTCCATCACCTTCATCTATACAACTCATAATAGGAGTATGTGCAAAAGCAGCTATTGTAAATACTAATGTAATTAAAAAACTTTTCATTTTATGCCTTTCTTTTAAATTCATAAGCTACACCAGCTAACATAAGTCCAAATAACAATGCAAAAATTACTTTTTGAGTAGAGTCATCCATAAACTCTTCTTTTTTAACCTTTTCAAGTTTTTGACCTTTTACTTTTGGTTTTTCTATTTTCTTTGGTTTTTCCATTTTCTTATTTGACTCTTGAGTAGGAGCAGGTGTTAATTGTCCACTTGGAGTCATAAGCCCAAACCCAATTGCTTTTTTATCTACAAAGTCTTTAAATTTTGTATTATAAGTTTTAACTTTATATTTTTGTTGTAACTCTTTATACAGTTCAACTAATTTTTTCAAAGTATTTTCATCAGTTTTGAAATACCCTTTCCTATTTGCTTCTAATATTTTTTGAGTAAATTGTGCTAAAGCATCAGGATTAAATTGTTTAAACCACTCTTGTATTTTTAAGTCATACTTATCATTTACATATACTTCAACAAACTCTTGCCATTGATCATCTCTTACAACATTTGGATCAACAACTTGCCATCCCCAAAAGTTATTCATTCTATCTAAGACTGTTAGTGTTCCAGAGTAGCCTTCTGCTTGCATCTCTTTTATCCATTTTGGATGAAAATATCTTCCTCTTAGTTCTTGAGATAAAAACTCACCTGTACTTTGAATTTTTGCATTATTTGGATCTCTTAAATTTGCAATAAATGTTTTTGGAGCTTTTCCATCTACATTTCTTACTGCCATTGCAATTGAACCAAAATATTCAAAAGGATCATCAGATGTTAAAAGTCCATAAAGATTTGAAGTTCTAGAGAAGATAATTCCCTCTGTTCCACTTAGATTTTTAGAGTATAAATCTAAGCTTACATGTTTTTCGCCCCATCTTTTTGGGTCACTTCCATAATAATGTCCAAGTTTTTGAACATAATTTTGAGAAATTCTTTGGTCATCATTCCATCTTGAAGTATCACCTATTTCATCAACCCCACTACCATAATCACCTGGTTTATTTGAAAAAATTCTAATTGTTGATAAATACTCAGCCTCATCTTTTGAAATACCTCTTGTCTTTTCTAACTTTTCTTTCATAGCTAAAGTATTAATTCTTAAGTAGTTATTATCTTCTTTTAGTTTTGCTACCTTTTCAACTGCTTTTGCAATTAGCTGCATTGGTTGAGGGAAAGTATCTCTATAAAGACCAGTGGCAGAAATCACAACATCAACTCTTGGACGTTTAAGTTCACTATATGGAATTATTTCTACATCCTCAATTTGACCTTTTGCAGTCATTTTTGCATGCTTTAACATTTTCTTAGGTTTTACTAACCAATCATCAGGAGTGATACTTAAAACAGCTTCAATTCTAGGAACTGTAACTAAACTTGCTACCCAACTTGATACACTTTCACCTAAATATTTTTGAATCATTTGTTTAACAATATTTTGAATAAATTTATTTGAAATTCCAGTTTCATTCCAAACAGGTCTTACTCCCATTGCATATAAAATTTGAGATTCTAAAACTCCATAATGTCTCATAGTTTCTAAAGACCATAAATTAAAAGTTAATTTTTGAGGATATTTCCCATTCTCTTTATAATAATTTTCAATAAAATCCTTCATTAGTTTACTACCTGTTTTATAAGCAGCTTTTGTTGGAACTTTACTAGGGTCAAAACCATACATATTTATACCTGTTGGCAAAGATTCTGGATTTCTAATAGAATCTCCTCCTACACCAGTTTCTATATACTCTCCATCTAATGCTCTCATAAAGTTTTTTATCTCTTTTGTATTTACAAAACTATCTCTATATTTTCTTGCAACTTCTAAATATGGCTTTAGATTTTTATCTTCAAGCTCATTAAAATCTTTATTTTCAATTACAAAATCATTTAAGAGTTTGTATGACTTTGACTCTGGAAACTTTTCATAATTTTGAGTAAAGAAGTTTTTGTCTCCTTCAACCATCTGTATAAATTCACTTCCAACCATCTGTAAAATTGTAGATATTAAATGTTCTTTTTTAGGATATGTTCCAAAAGTATGCATCCCTAAAGGCATTGCAGATTTTGAAGTACCTAAAATATAATCTTCCACTTTTGAAAGATAAGCATCAAAATTCTCTTTAATTTCCACTTCAGAAAATTCAACATCTTTATGTACATTTAAATTTACAGTTGTCTGGGTAATTTGATTTTTTAACTGACCTTTTAACATCCCATCATCAACACTTTTGTATTGATTAATAAAATCCATAATCTCACTAAGTTCTTTATATGTTCCAGTAAGTCCAAAAGGAGGTGTTTGATGAGAAATTAAAGTTGCTCTACCTCTTCTTTTGGCTTGAATGGCTTCTGCTAAGTTATTTGTAATATAAGGATATACAACAGGTACATCACCTAATACAGATAAGGCATCATCTCCAATACTAAGTCCTCTTTCTTTTCCAGGAGACCATTCTTGCGTTCCATGAGTTCCATAATGCACTATCGCATCAGCTTTGAATTGTTTTCTAACATATAAATATCCAGCTAAATATGAATGAGAAATAGGAACTGTTGGATTATGCCAAAGTCTACTATCATCTCTAGTAATATCGATATTTTGTTCTCTAATACTATCATCTCTTTCAGCACGTCTTGGTTGTGGCATTATCAAAATATTTCCAATTTTTTTTCTTGGAACTAAGAAATACCATTTCCCATCTTTATATATTAAACTTTTCGATTTAAGTGGATAATCCCATACTTTAATCATATTTGTTCTAGTTTTAACAGGTAACTTGTAAAACTCTTTCATATAATCTTCATATGGAAATAAAGCAGCACTATCTTCTTCTATCATCTTCCACGCTTTATCATAAAGATTTACATCATAAAGCATTTGAAGACCTTTTGTTGCTTCAATTCTTATCTCTTCATGTTTTTTAGCTTCTGTTGTATAACCTTTTTCTTTAAATGTTTTAAAAGTTTGTTCTAAACTTTCTGGAAGATTTAAAAAACTTGCACCCATATTATCTACACCATAAGGGTAGTTATAATACATAATTGCAACTTTTTTATCTTTATTTGGCATTCTTTTTAATTTTGAAATATTTATTGCTTTATTTGCTAAAGAGTAAAGTTGAGGGAAAATTGGTTCAAGTTTTTTTGTTATCTTATTTTGTGCAGCAACAATTAAAGGATCTGTAAAACCTAATGTTTCAGGAATTATAAAAGTCATTGGAATCATTGGAAAATTTACACCATTTATGTCATTTAACCAATCTTTTGTATCTCCTTGTCCATAATAAAGAGCGTGTAATATAGGTACATTTAACTTTTTATAATCATCTTTTAAACTCTCGTGGTCAATAATCATAATTTGAAAATTAACAATAACATCAACTATTGTTTTATTTTTAAATCTTAAAAATTGTTTACCTACAGCATCATCACCTGAAATGTTAGTAAAAAAAGGAATAGTATAGTAATTCTTTTTTTCAAAATAAGAAATCATTTCATTTATATGAGCCATACTATTTGACACAATAGAACCTCTATGCATACCAATTGCAATAACAGGCTTATCTATATTATTTAAATCTATCTTTGCAAATTTCGCATACTCTTCAAGTGAATTAAAAGCTAAACTTGAACTTTTTGGATGATAAATACCCTCTTCTGGTACAATTAAAGCTTTTTTGTATTTTTCATTTGATGTTTTAAGAAGTTTATTTTGAATGAAAATTACAAAATTTTTAAAGTTTTCTTGCCCTCCATTATGCCAATATTCATTTAGTAAAATATTATCTTCAATTGATATATTTTTTCTGTAAGGATTTTCTTTTTTAATTGAAATAGGAATGATTATTTTTTTATCATCTAATTTAATTAAAACATCTTTATATTGTTCAAGCATACTATTAATAGATCTTGAACCAGCTAATGAATCAATCATAATAATTTTATATTTTGAAAGTTCTTTAAACTGATTTTCTTTTTTTAATTCGTTTTGAAATAAAAACTTAATATCTAAATCTTTTTTCTTCCCTATATCTATAACTTCAACTGCTTTTGAAGCTTGTGTACTTTGTCCCATAGTACTACTAATAATTAATACATCATTTTTTGCAAATAAACTTATTGAAAAAAAATATAGTATTAAAAATAAAACTTTAATCTTCACAAACTAACCTTTCTCTTATTATTTTTTATTCTCAGGAATATAAACCATACTTCCATCTTTTAATTTATAAGCAACTCCTGCTTTTGTTCCTTCTCCTTCTCCTATTTTCCCTTCTGATTTATACTTATCAATCTTTTCACCTTTTTTTATAACTACTTCCATATTTTTTTTACCTGGATTTTTTATAACTGTTACATCATCACTATTAAAAGGATTAAGGGGATTTTGAGCAATTGTTATCAATAAAGCTGCAATAATTACTAGAAAAACATCTACTAAATTCACAGCAGAAAGTATGGGATTTAAAGACTCATCTTCATGCAACAGTTTCATTTGTTACCTTGTTTAAATGTAAAATATCTTTAATCTCATGAGCATACCAACCTTTTCTAACTGTTGTTATCCAATAAGTAATAGAAGCCGTAATTAAAGCAAAGATAACTGCTGCAAAAGCAATAATAAGATTTTCACTTATTCCTTGTACATTTCCTGAAGATAGTGCTTTTAAGGCTGGCCCCATAGGAATCATAGTAGCAACAAGACCTAACATAGGGGCAACTCTTGTTATAATAGAAGTATTTTGTAACTTTTTATAAGCATGAACTTCTAAATCCTCTAAACTATTAAATCCACTGTTAACTAAATAGTTAACAATTGCATAGCCTTTTATAAATTCAAATTGTTCATTTTTTAAGAATTTTTTATAGTTTTTTTCGCTTTTTTTTCGCTTAAACCATTGAGTAAAAAATACTCCTATTTCAAATATTGAATAAATAAACAATAATACTATAAGTATCAGTATAGGCGCTAAAAAGGTATTTGAAACCTCATACATTAGATTTTCTAAAAGTGAAATCATTACATTCCTTTAAATTTTTATGAATTATATATCAATATTGATAATAATTATCTTAATCAATTAATAAAAATATAAGTTAATATAATCTTTATATATATTTATAATATTATTTAATATATTATGGAGTTTAATTTTATTTGTTAATAATTGCTATTTAGTAATTTTGTATTAATGAGAAAGATTATTTTGAGAATAAATTTTTTATAGAAAAAACAGCAGAAAAATTCTGCTGCTTCGTTTAAAATGTAGCTTTTATACCAGTGTAAAAGTAAGTACCTACATTTGAACCTAGAACTTCATCAACTTCTCTATTAAATAAGTTATCAATTCCACCATAAATCTCAAGATTTTTATTAACTTTATATCTTGCAGCTAAATCAACCAAACTATAATCATCAGTTTGAGTAGTATTTAAAGTATCTGTATATTGTTCACCAATATATCTAATCATTAAATTTGTTGAAAAGTCTTTAGTGACTTTATAATTGGCATTTATTGAAGCAGAAATATCAGGAGTATAAGTTAGTTCTTTTCCTGTACCTTCATCTTCAGTTTTTAGATATGTTAGATTAAATCCTAAATCTAAGCTATCATTTATATCATATCCTAGTGAAACCTCTGCACCTTTGATATCAACATTATCTAAATTCTCAGAAGTATAGTACTTAGCTGCTCCACTTCCATACGATACTAACTCTATCTTGTCTTTAATTTTATTGTTAAATAAAGTTAACTGTGAAGACAATGAATTATATTTATTGGATAATGAAACTTCAAAAGATTGAGATTGTTCTGGTTTTAAATCATATACAGTAGTTTTTGGCCCAAATATTACCTCCGAACCAAATCGTTTTCCATCTTTAAATAAGGGAGATACAACAAAAAGTTCAGCTATATCAGGAGCTCTGTAACCTTGTGCATAATTAAATCTAAGATTAGTATTTTCAAAAAGTTTTTTTACTATTCCAGCTTGAAGTGTTGCTTTATTATCGGCATTTGAAATATTATCATATCTTGCACCTATAGTTGCAGTTAAAGTATCTGTAAATTCTATTTCATCTTGAATAAAAAGTGATTTATATTTAACTACTTTTGTAATAAACTCACTTGAAGATGCATCAGGGTTAATTGCACTTGATTCTCTTTTTTCTTTTCTATATTCTACTCCTGAAGTAATAAAGTTAGAATCATTTAATGCATACTTAATATTTGATTCAAAAGTATCAATAGTTACATTTGCACTAAATTTTGTATTAGTTGGGCCTGTAAAATTTATTGGGTCAGTAAAGTTTCTTTTTTTATAATATGATCTATATATTTTAGCATCAATTGATAAATCATCATTAATCATATAATCAAAATCAGCAGAAGCATCTAGTCTTCTATTTTCATCTCTAGAGTTAACTGGTGTATTTTTAACCAATACAGGTCCACCATTTACATATTTTGCATTTCCAATATATTGACCAGTTCGTTCTTCTTTAAAATAATTAAAATCAATACCAGCAATAAGATTATTTGTTAAATCTGTTTCTAACCTAGTACCAATTGTTTTTACATTTGTTTCATCTCTATATGTAACATCATGATTTGCAGAGACTCCATGTTGTGGATCAGTTGCAATTACAGCACTTGTAGTTGGATTTGCAGCTACTTGTGAATAAGATTTTGATATTGTATAAGGTGTTGTATCATTTATAGAACCATAAACTTTATATCTTAACTTATCAGCTTTCCCCATAGTATTAAAATTAAAATTTCTATTTTTAGCATCATGATCTTTGTTTGCACCATACTTCATATCAACAACTGTACTATTATGGTCAATTTTTTTAGTAATAATATTAATCACTCCTCCAATAGCATCTGAACCATATAATGTTGACATAGAACCTTTAACTATTTCAATTCTTTCAATCATTGAAGCAGTAATTCTTGTCATTTCATATGGGCTTTCGGTTTCTCCTGAAAGCCTCTTTCCATCTATTAAAATAAGTGTTCCATTTGCACCAACCCCTCTTAAAGAGATAGCAGCTTTAGATTTTGCACTTGGGTGTGGAAATCTTGCATATTGTGCATTTATTGAAGGTATTTTTTCTAAAATAGTATCTAAAGTTGATGCACCAGTTTTTTCTATATCTTCTTTTGTAATAACAACAACTGATGCAGTTACTCCATCAATTGACTTCTCCGTTTTTGTAGCAGTAGTAACTGTGATTTCACCTAACGAATTTGCATGTATGCTTCCAACAGCCACTACACTAGCTATTGCTGAAACAAATATCTTTTTTCTCATCTTCTTCCTTCTTTTATAGTTTAACTAACTTTTAACTAACTCTTTTTTTTTCAAATGCATCATCTTGTAAATGTTTAATCTTATTTTCTTCCATGTTTCTTTGATGTACATACTTTATAACTGATGACTCAAAATCACTAGATATATATTTTTTTTTATTTCTACTCAAAATCAAATCACAATATTCTTGAATATTTGAAATTAAGCCTTTACTCTTAAATTTAGGAATAATACTTATTAACATGTTAATATCATGATGTTTTGAAAAATCCTCAATTAAGTCAATTCTAGTATCAGAAGAAGATAGAATTTTTTCTAAAGTATCCGCATTTTCTTCTAAAACTGCATCTCTAAATATATTATGAACGTTTATTAACATCATTTTATATCCCTTGTATTTTTTGTAATATTAGTTTTAACTTCAGCTTTTTTTCTTAAGTTATTCCATTTTTTCTGTAACTCTTTAATATCAATTTTCTCGTTGTTACTCATAATAAAGTCCTTGTGAAGGAAGTTTTCCTCCAATAAGCTTTGGATTACTATTTTTTAAAATATCATAGAAAAATTCCAAATCTTTTTTAGAATCAATTGCATTAACACTATTTAAATTTACATGCTCAATTGAATCAGCCAAACCTTCTGCTTCTAACATAGGAAGAGTTTTTACTACTAGTTGCGCTGCTTCTTTTGGATTTGATTTATACCAATTTAACGATTTTTCATACTCAGTCATAAATCTATTTATTAACTCTTCATTACCTTCTGTTTTACCTAAAAATGCCATGCCTGCTTGAGGAACTTTTGCTTCAGTTTTAAAAAGTTTTCCCCACTCTTCTTGTAAGTCAACACTTCTATATAAATCTGGAGCAATAAGTTTGATAGGGAAAGAGCCTGTTTTTCTCAAAGCAATTGAGATCGCAGGTTCCGCTAACAATGCATGGTCAACTTGTCTTAAAACTAACATCTGCATCGCATCAATTGGACTTGATACATATTTTAGTTTAAAGTCTTTTTTAGGGTCTAAACCTCTTTTTTTAATAAGTTCTTGAAATACAATATCTGGCATATCTGCTCTAAAAGGAACTACTATTTCTTTATCTTTAAAATCACTTAAAGTTTTAAGGTCTTGATTTCTTGAAACCATACCTAATATACCCCAAACAGAGACATTTAAAAGTTTAATATCTATATTCTTATTATATAAATTTGCTGCCACATTTGTAGGAACTGCAATAAACTTTACATCACTATTTAAAACTAAAGCTCTTAGTTCATCAGGGTTTTTCCACAACCTAAATTCTATTTCTTTTCCTAAGTCTTTTAAAGCATTTGTTTTTATCATGTGCATTATAGGATGTGACACTGAGGCAAAAGGCCCTGCAACCACAAGCTTCTCTGCAAATAATTGATTAGACAATAAATAAAAAGCCGTAGCTAGAAAAAGTATTTTAAAACGTTTTATCATATAAGTTCTCCTTTTTTATTAATGATAATTAATATTAATAAATGAATAGTATCAAGTGTTGTCTTAAAGTTCACTAATTTTGATAATCATTATTATATAGTACTATTTAACCAGGAATTCCATCAGCTCTTTTATTCATTAAAAAGGGAAAGAATATTTTCATATAAAAGATAAATGGCATTGCCCAAAGAATTGATGAAATAATATAAGCTTCAATCATATATTCTTGATAATATGGAATGAAACTTCTTATAAAAGTAGATACTATAATTAAAACTACTCCAAGTGCAATCCAGAAGTTTGAAAAAAGATGTCGTCCAGTATGAATTGTAGAAATTATTATCATTACAATATAAAAAACTAATCCAAAAACACCAGTTGTAAGAAAATGTCTAAAATGATTCAACATATATACTTCTACATTTATATAATCATATCCTATAAAACCATATCCACAAGCCATCAATACTAAAATAGATATCATATATATAACAAAAGGTTTGAAAAGTATATTATTGTCTTTTAATACAAAATCATTAATAATCCCTAAAATTGCAGCAGCACTTGCAAATGCAATATAGGCTAATATAGAATTATCAGGATATAAAAACTCTAATATTGTGTATAAACTTACACAAAAAATAGCAAGATTATATCTTGGAGCTCTAGAATAAAAAGTTTCATCAATATCTTCATATTCTAAAAGTTCATTTATTGCTTCCATATTAATTCTTCTTAGTGCTAAAATTTCTAATACTGTAAAAGCACCAAGGGCTAAAATAAGAATATCTTTTGTTGAAACCTCAATTTTTCCTAAAACTGATAAAAAGAAAAATATTTGTATTCCAAGTAATATTAACAAAGCAAAAGCTAAAGATAAATGTCTTCTTTTAGGATCTAAGACTACTGGTTTAAAAACCAAAGCTATTATCCAAATAAGTGGTAGAATATTTAAAATCATCACAATATAAATATTTATATAATCCATAAACCAAAAACTTATTCGGCCTAATAACCAGATAATAATAATTGTTCCTAAATGTCTTCCAACAATAGGCACAGTTCCAGGGAAAAGTTCAGGGGCACCAGTTAAGAAGAAAGCTATAATTCCGGCAATTCCAATGCCATATAACATCTCATACATATGCCAAGTTAAAGGATCACTTACAAAAGATAAATTAATATATCCAGCAAATGCAAAAGACCAAAGTATTATTGAAATTACAATATATGGAGCTAAAAGTAAAAACATTGGCCTAAAACCATATGCTAAATATGAAGGATATTCTCCACTTGGATAATGGCTATAATGATTTGTAGCATATTGTTTTAATTCTTTTTCTTCACTCATTTTAATTCCAATTCAAAAGTTTCTATTATTGTTCTATTTGATAATAGTTTTGCAGTTTGCTCGTAAACAAACTCATCATCTCTCATACTTTGAGGTACATCATATTTATATGTTTTAACTATATGTCCAACAGGTTCAGCTTTTAAAAGCAGTACCTCATCACTTAATTTTATTGCTTCCATTAAATCATGGGTAATAAAAAGAATACTTAAGTTCTCTTTTTCAATAGTTTTTATAAGCATATTTTGTAACTCTTTTTTTAATCCAATATCAAGGGCAGAAAAAGGCTCATCTAAAAACAGTAAAGATGGTTTTGTTACCATTGCTCTTGCGAAAGAAACACGCTGTTTCATCCCTCCACTTAAATCTTTTGGAAACTTTTCAAAATCATCTTCATCTAAACCAAACTCTAAAGCAATTTTTCTTGATTCTTCTTCTCTTTTATCTTTTTTTATTCCTTTTGCTTTTAATCCTAAAGAGATATTATCAATTACATTTTTCCAAGGAAGTAACCTTGCTTCTTGAAAAGCATAAGAAGAGGATTCAAAACTATTTTTTATCTTTCCTTCTTCCAAGTCAAGAAGATGCGCACAAAGATGTAAAAGTGTCGTTTTACCTCCTCCACTAGGACCTACTATTGATAAAACTTTTCCTTTTTGAAGTTTAAAATTTATATCTTTTAATATATCATCAAAGCCAAAAGAATGAGAGACATCTTCTACTAGTAACTCTTCTATTCTCTCCATAACTCTACCTCTCTTTTTATTGGTTCTAAAATTAAATATTCAATTAATAATAAAGAACCAATCATAATTACAACTAAAGCTAAAGCTGTTGGAGTATCAAGTTGACTTCTTGCAATTGCTAAAGCAGCTCCTATTCCATCATTTGCAGATAAAAGTTCAGCCATTACTACAATTTTCCAAGACATACCAAGTGCACTAACCCATGCAGGGAAAATATATGAAAAAATATGAGGAAAATAAATATCCAAAAGCTTCATTCTAAAAGGTAATTTAAAACTATCCGCCATCTCTTTTAAATCACCTTCTATTGTTCTAGTTCCTTGTAACGCTCCAATAAAAATTATCGGAAAAGATGCAACTATAACTGTAAATATAACTGTCATATCACTCATACCAAACCAAATCATTGCTAATACAATCCATGCAATAGGAGGCATACCAACAAGTATAGTTACTATTGGTCTACTCATAATTGATGCAGTTACAAAAAGACCCGATAAAAGTCCTAAAAATGAACCAAATAAAAGTGAAATAGAGAAACCATAAACTGCTCGTTTAATAGTTAATAAAATATCTACCCACACAGCATCATCTTTTAACATAACAAATAGTGTTGAAAATGTTTCTTTTGGACTAGGAAGGACTAAGTTCCCATATAATTGATTTCCTAAATCCCAAAAAGCGATAAATAAAAATATAGATGCAATAGCACCCCAACCACTCCATAAATAAGATGGAAAATCCTTTAAAATTTTTAAGATAAATTTCATTTAATTCTTTCTAATATAATTTTTTCTAATAATAATATAAATTTACAAACTATTCATTGATTAATATCAATATTAATAATAGTTATTGATATCTATAATTTAAACTGTATTATAAATTTTGACCCATTATCATATCTATAATCAAATTTTCCAAATAACTGACCTTTTACAATTGTCGATACAAGCTTTAAACCTAAGCTTTTTACTTTTTTTATATCAATTGAAGAAGGAAGTCCTTTTCCATTGTCTTTTATACTTAAAGTACATTTATTATTATCAACTACAAAAAAAACTTCTAGTTTTCCTTCAGCATCTACAAAACCATATTTATAAGCATTTGTAATTAATTCTGTAATTATTAAACCACAAGGTAAGGCATATTCGATATTCATATTAATATCATCTATAAAGCTATTTATTTTAATATCTTTTGTTCTGCCATAAGTACTATCTAAATCCTCTATAAGTTCTAAGACATACTTTTTAAATGGTATTGAATTTAAATCTTTTGATTCATAAAGTTTTCTATGAAGTAATTCCATAGTAAAAATTCTTTCCTGAATATCAGTTAAAGTATTTTTTGTTTTTTCATCTTCAATTTTTGACTTTTGAAGTTTTATTAAATTTATAGTCATTGCGAGATTATTTTTTACTCTATGGTGTATCTCTTTTAAAAGTGTCTCTTTTTCTTCTAATGAACTCCTAAGTTCTTTAGTTTTACCTTCAACTTTTTTATCCAATTCATTTATATTTTTTTCTATAGAATCTAACATGCTATCAAAAGTTTTTGCAAGTACCGCAATATCATCATTACCTTCAATTTCACTTCTTAAATTTATATTGCCATTATCAATCTCTTTTGCTGTATTAGTTAAAATATTAATACTCTTAAAAAGTCTTTTAAAAAGGAAAAAGCCTAAAAATATTGCAAGCAACAAAGATAAAATTGCTGCAGGAAATATTTTTAATAAGGGAGAATAAAATTCTCTATTAAAATCTTCTAAATATACCGTTGTCAAAAACAAAAGTTTTCTATCTCTTTTATCTTGTATTATTCTAACCCAAGTTAATGCCGGGTTTGTATATTTAAATGGCTTATCTTTTGAATCTAAAAGGTGGTAAATAGGTTCTTTATTGGCAGCTTCTAGTATTTGTTTTGCAGAAAGAAGTCCTGTTTGAGGATAATCTGAACTTGACATTTTACTCAAACAATATTTATTATTATATGGTTTATCTTTTGAATTATATAAAGGTTTATCTTCAACATCTTCATGTCTTGTATTTATCCATATTAAATTGATTTTACCTTTATGATCTTTATAAGTTAAATCAAAACTTTTTTGTAAATCCTGTTTAATATTTTCTTCTAAATTTTCATGTCTATTCTTAAATGCTTTTGGCTCACATTTAGTTACTAAAGTCTCTTTCCCTTCTTTTATACTTCTAGAATAAAATATACTTTCAGCCCTCTTAGGACACATATGTTCTTGTTTTTTTCTATAAATTAAGACCTTATCATTTTTTAATAACTCCTTATTTATAAGAAGACTATTATTATGACTGCTATATAAAGTTTTATCATGATTATCAACTATATATATCTTACATTTTAAGTCATCACTTAGATTTTTTAATTCAATATTTTTTTCATTCTCAACATTTTTCAAAAATTCATTAACTCGAGTTTTTAGGAATGATTCTATTTCATTCGTTTTCGTTTCTTTTTCATGTATTAAAAGCTGTACTCCAAGCTTTATTTGCTGATTTGTCAAAGTAATCATATGTTCTATTTGATTTTTTTTATATTCTTTTTGCTCATCTTGCATATTTGGAATAATTTGAATAAATAAAATGGCTAGTAATACTAATCCTAAAATTGTAAAAGTGAGCGTGATTTTTGTATTTAGCGAATATGATTTTGGAGTAGACATCTAATTAATTTTTAACTTATAACCTAATTCAAAAATATTTTCAATTAAATTAGTACCTAATTTATTTTTTATTCTATAAACTAAAGTTCTTAACTTACCAATATCTGTATAATCATCTCTCCAAATATAGTTATTAATCTTTTCAAAACTTACTGGCTCATTTGGATAATCAGATAATATATCAAATAGTTTTGATTCATTTCCTGTCAATTTTATAGGTAAGTCATTTTTAAAAAGTATTTTTTTTGCTTTATTAAAACTATATCCTTCTATACAGGCTATCTTTTTTTCAGTTTTTTTATTTATTTCTAAAGAATCTTTATTTTTAAAAAAATACTTATGCTTATGTAAAGCTGTTTCTATAGCAACTTTTAATTCTTCATCTCTACAAGGTTTTATCAAATAACCATAAGGTTCACTTTCCATTGCATTTTTAATAGTTTTATCATCACTAAAAGAAGTTAAAAAAACTATTGGTATTTTATTATAAGCCCAAATCTCTTTTGCTGCATCAATTCCTGTTTTTTCACCTTTTAATTTTATATCCATAAGTATGATATCAGGGTTATTTATATTTGCATGTTTAATAGCTGCATCTGCTGTAGTTTCTATTCCTGTTACTTCATATCCAAATTCTTCTAAAGAATACTCCATTCCCATTGCTAAGACTGCTTCATCTTCAACAATTAGTACAGAGGTATTATTATCATATAAATTTGGAAATTTTTTCATAAAAATACCTTTTGTGATTTCAGTGTTATTTGTATTGGTTATGATACTCACTATCAATTTAAATCTAGATTAAATAAAAATCTGATATAAAACACATATGAAAAGGAAACAAATGAATAAAAGTAAAATTTTATTAAGCTCGATTGCAACTCTTGCAGTTTTAAATGTTCAATCTTTAGCAGAATCTACAACATTAGATTCAGTTGATGTTTGGGAAACAGAAGTAATTAGTTCATCATTAAATTTAGGAAAAGATGTAATCGAAACAAAGCAAGCTGACCACTTAAGTGATTTACTTAGAGATTTGCCAGGAGTTGATGTAGGAGGAACTCATTCAATTAACAATAGAATAAATATCAGAGGATTACAAGATGAAGATCTTGAAATCACTTTAGATGGAGCAAAAGTTCAAAACGCAAATATGTTTCATCATATTGGAAACTTATTAGTTAACCCTGATATTCTAAAAAAAGCTGATATTCAAGTTGGAACTAACTCTATTGTTAACGGTAGTTTAGGTGGTTCTGTAGCATTTGAAACAAAAGATGGAAAAGATATACTTGAAAAAGGCAAAAACCTAGGAGCTAGAATTTCAACTACTTATAATTCAAATGACAGTATTGGTGGCTCATTATCTGCTTATGGGAAAGTTTTTGAAAATGCAGATTTCTTAATTTATCATAATTACATAAATAAAGATAATTGGGAAGATGGAGATGGTACTGAAACTTTTGGTGTTGATGGAAAAATAAATAATACTTTAGTTAAATTTGGAGTGGATATTAGTGATACTCAAAGAATTTCTTTGTCTTATGATAGGTTAAAAGATAAAGGTGATTATTCACCAAGACCTGATTTTGGTAGAGAATATAATGAAGCTAGAACAGGATTTGATACTTTTCCTACAGAATATTTAAGGGAGACTATAACATTAAAACATAAATTGAACTTAGGAGATAATTTACTTTTAGATACTTCTATTTACTCAAATGAAAATGAACTTGAAAGATACGAAGGTCCATTAACAAGTGGAGCTCCTGTTAGACCTGGTGGACTTTTTGAAGGTTTACTAAATGGTAAAGTAAAAACTGTAGGAATTAATACAAAAGCTCAGTCAAATATTGAAACTGGAGATATCTTACATACTTTAACTTATGCTGCATTATATGATAAACAAACAAGTAAAGTTACATGGAATGGGGATAAATATGGAGATAATGAATCAGCAAAATCATTTGCACTATTTATAGAAAATGCAATTGATTTTGATAACGGTCTTATTTTAACTCCAGGAATTAGATATAACTATTATGATTTTGATGGAGCGTATGGTGAGATAAAAGATAATAAGATTACATATGGTTTGGCTGCTGAATATGCAGTAAATGATGATTTAACATTTCTTGCAAGTGCAACAACTCTATACAAAGGTGTAGAAATGGTTGATGTATTAGCCACAAATAGAATATTTGTTTCAGATAATTCAGATCTAAAATCGGAAACAGGTATAAATAAAGAGATAGGTTTTAGGTATGTTAAAAGCAATGTTTTAGGCGCTGATGATATTGGTTTCTCATTTAAATATTTTAATACAACAATAAAAGATTACATTAATGCAAACTGGTTAGCTATGACAAATGAAGGAGAACTTGATATTAAAGGTTTTGAATCTAGCTTCGCATATAATAAAGGTCCTTTTTCTTCACTCTTAACCTACTCTCACTCTAGTTCAAATTTTGAAAGAACAGGAGAACCTCTGAAAAAACAACCAGGTGATTCTATTTCATTAGGAATTGATTATAAAGTTACACCAAGAATAGATTTAGCATGGGAATCATTATTTGTACTTAAAGAAAAGGATATTCCTTCAACTGGTAATTTTATAGAAAAAGAATCTTATAATGTTCATGATATTGCCTTAAAATGGAGACCTCAAGGAGTAAAAGGCTTATCTCTAGTTACAGGTGTTGATAATATCTTTGATAAACAATATTCTTCACATATCTCAGAAAATAGAGTATTTAGTGTTGGAGGTACGGATAGATCAACTGTTGATTATGAACCAGGTAGAAACTTTAAAGTTACACTATCGTATAAATTTTAGTAGAAAAGTTATATGATAAAAAATATTAAAAAATATATCTATGAACCTAAGTCAAATATTGGCTGGGGTCATGGATTACTAGCCTGTATTGGCGCAGTTTGCTGCGCATATTTAACAATGATGTTATTTTCTGCACTCATGTATGGAGACTATGCTTATCAAATCATACCTTCAATTATTTTAACACCTATATTAATGACAGCATATGGACTATGGTTACTATTCTCTGAAAAAATTATTGATATATTAAAAAAAATATCTTTTTCTTCAATTTTTTTAATAATTGCTATTTACCTTAGTATAAAGGTTTTCTAATGTTAAAAAAATTAAATTTAAAATACTTAATCAAGGCACATACCCAATTAGGATTGTTTGCTATTTTCTTTTTTTTTATATCCGCTTTTTTTGGTACTATAACCCTCTTTCTACCTCAAATACATACTTGGGAAAACCCTTCGCGTTATTTTGCACACGAAAAAGAGTATTCATATAAACTTGATGAGCTTATAAAAAGAACTATTAAAGAAGAAGGTTTTAATACAAATTTTATAGAAATAAAATTACCCTCATATAGAGATAATGTAATTGCAATAAATGATCCAACATCTAGAACAAAATATATAAATCCATATACTCTTAAAATGCTTGATACAACATCAGATAAATCATTTTTAAGTAAATTTTTTAATGAATTGCATATAGGAAGAAATATTCCAAAAATTGGGCAACTACTGATGGGAATAGCTTCAATATTAATTATTTTTCTAACTGTTAGTGGAGTGGTTTTATATTTTAATAAACATAAACAAAATAATACAAACTTCAATTTCAAATGGCATAAAAATATCTCTTTAATTTTATTACCTTACATCATCGTATTTTCATTGACAGGTTCAGTACTAGGATTTATGCTATCATCGGCATCTCCTTTTGCATACACTGCAACAAAAGCAGAAACTACAAATATGAGATCTCTTGTAGGTCCAATAATTTTCCCAAAAGATAAAATACCAAAAAAGAATATAAGTTTTGAAAAATTCCAAGATATTGATAAACTTATAGAAAAAGCAAAAACTATTATTCCAAACCTTGAAGTAAAAACTATAAAACTTCTTCAATGGAATGATAAAAATGCACAAATAAAAATTGAAGGATATCTAAAAACAAACAGAATACTAACAGGAAATGTAAATAAACTTTATGTTTTACTAAATCCTATTTCAGGGGAATTAATAGAAAAAAAAGATTTAAATAACTCTCACCTTGGAAATAAGTCTTTATCTGCATTTTACTTTTTCCACTTTATACCAGATGAAACACTTTTTGTTAGATTAATATACTTAGTTTTATCTATTGCTTTTCTTCTTTCACTAGCCTTTGGTTTCTTAATTTGGAGTGAAAAAAAAGCATCAAAATATCAAAACAATTGGGATTATTTTAATTTTACAGGAAGATTTGCAATTGCAATTATGTTTGGAGTCATTCCAGCATCAGCTTTAATGTTAGTTCTATATTGGGCTTTACCTCCTGAATTATTTCAAAGAATCATATGGATAAAAGGAATTTTTTATTCTTTTTGGGCATTTACTCTTTTACTTAGTATTTATTATGACGATGTTTTAGATATATTAAAAACACTTGCTTTATTTACTGCAATTTTTCTTTTTTCAACAATAATTGCACATATTATGGTCGCTAAAACATATATTGCAAAATTAGTTAGGGAAGATTCTATGCATACAGTATTATATTTTGATTTGGTTCTATTTATTCTAAGTATACTTTTTTTCATATTTTATAAGTACTCTCATAAAATAAAATTCTTTACAAAATACTCTAGGAGATATTATGATTAAGAAAAAAACAATTCTTTTAATTTGTATTACATTCTTTACAGTTTTAGAAGCACATAAAATACCAGGAATAGAATTAGAATTGAAAAAATTAGAAAATGACAAAATTCATGTCAGTGCATTTTTTAAACGTTCTAAACGCCCTCTCGTAGGAAATGAGGTCAGACTCGTTTCTATGTTTGACAACAGAATATTAACTACGACAAAGACGACAATAAAAGGAGCTATTTTAGATATCCCAAAGGAATCCTATTGGGTATATTTACTAGTAAGAGATAATGACCTAGTTAAAGATGGAATTCCTCCAGAAAAAGGATTTGTTAAAATAGCAAAGAAAGAAAAAGTTGCTTTTCTTTACACTACTCTTAGTGTAATCGGTTTTTTTATCATTAGCATATTTATAGGGTATAGAAAAAGTTTAAGATTTAAGGAAAATTTATCATAACTTATAATAAAGAAGGTTATAATAACAATTTAACTTCAAAATAGATACACTTTTTAATATAAAACCGAAGGACAATTTATGTTATTAACATTAATCATTATTGCTATTTTAGTCATTATACTAATTCTAATGTATAATTCTCTTATAAATAATAAAAACCAAGTTGTAAATTTATTTGCTTCTGTTGATACCCAACTTAAAAAACGTTATGACCTAATACCAAATTTAGTTCAGAGTGTTTCAAAATATATGGAACATGAAAAAACTCTTATTGAAAATGTTACAAACTTACGTACAAAAGCAACAAAGCCTAATATTTCAGATGCTGAAAAAATAGATTTAGATAATAAAATCACTTCTGCATTAGGTTCGTTAATGATTGCAGTTGAGGCATATCCAGATTTAAAGGCAAGTGAAAACATAATACATCTTCAAGCCTCTTTAAATGAAGTTGAAGAACAAATTTCTGCATCAAGACGTGCATATAACCAAGCAGTTACTGATTACAATAATATAATTGAAATGATTCCAACAAACTTTATGGCAAAAGCAATGAATTATCAAAGAAAAGATGTATTTAAAATTAATGAGAAAGAAAGAAAAAATATTAATATAGAAAAACTATTTAATAAATAATGAAAACTACGGAAGAATTAAACACTTTTTATAAGAATAAACTTTATTTTACTTTAAAAAGGTTTGAGAAACAAAGAAAAGATCTAAAAATAAAAGTAATATTTCTCTTTGTCATCATTATTTGGAATACGGCAACAATTTATTTCTTTTTCTTTTTTAAAGAAGATAATAATTTTGATGTTTTAAAATTATTTTTAGTTTTTATACTTATAGTATGCTCATTTTTATATAATTACCTAACACGAGATTACAAAACAGAATTTAAACATAAATTAATTAAACCACTTATAAAAGAATTAGATTCAAATTTAAAATACTCACCAGCCTCTAGTATTTCAAAAGAGACATTCAATCGTTCATTATTATTTCCTAAGCCAGATAGATATGATGGAAACGATTTAATCTCAGGACTTATAAATTCTACAAAGATATATTTCTCTGATGTTCATGCAGTTAGAGAAAGTAGCGATAATAGCTATACAATATTTCAAGGCATATTTATAGTTGCTGATTTTTATAAAAATTTTTATGGTAATACTATTATATTACCTGATCATGCGCAAAAGAAATATGGAAATCTTCTAGGTTCATGGTTTCAGTCTAAAAATTTAAATAGAGATGAGCTTATTAAAATGGATAATCTTGAATTTGAAAAAGAATTTGTTGTTTACTCTACTGATCAAGTAGAAGCAAGATATATTCTTTCTCATTCACTCATGGAAAAAATTTTAAACTATAAAAGAAAATCAAAAAAAGAACTTTTTATATCTTTTATTAATAATCATTTACATATAGGGATTCATTACGGAAAAGATTTATTTGAACCTGTAGTATTTAGTTCTCTTTTAGATAACAAACTTATTAATGAATATACAACATCTTTACACTTAGCAGTAAGTATTGTTGAAGAATTAAAATTAAATCAAAAACTTTGGTCTAAAAAATAAGTAATCTATACTAAGAAAAAAACACTTGCACCTATGATAGTTAATGTTAAAAGCATGATTGAAGTTCGAAATAAATCTTCTTGATTAAAATTTTCTTTAATAATTGAATTATTAGTCATATAATATCCTTTCATTTTTGTAGCTATTCTCTATATTTTATAACTTAAATACATAATAACATAAATTTTTAATAAAAGCAAATTTTATAAAAGCCACATAAAGTGGCTTTTAAACTAATTAAATTCTTGAATAATTTTTTCTAATTCAACTACAGGAGGATTTGGAAGTTGAGGATAAGCTTTTTGAACAGCGCTTGTTACCCATTGAGGATAAATTCTAAAGTTTAGTTTTACAATAGCAGTTAAAGGATATAAAAGTTCTTCGCCTTCATCTATTTTTATCTCATAAGATTCAACTCTTCTTTCTCCTGCTTTTATTCTCGTATCACTTAATAGTTTTTCATATCTCCAAAAAAGTAATCCTACAGGCTTTCCATCTTTATCTCCAAATACTTTCATAAATGGTCTTGCATCTTCACCTAAGTTACCATCTTCTTTTAATTTACCTGATTCAAATACAACTTTTCCAGTTCTATCTTTAACTGTAATATCTAACCATAACTCTCTAAAGTCAGCAACTCCTGTTGGAAGATGATGCCCTGCACCGACATTTTTCACTCCGACATCAATTTTTGTTCCATCAATATTTACGTCAAGCTGGGCTGATGTTCTAAGAAGCTGTAAGGTTTGGTCTTCATGTTCACTACTTTTAAGTCCAGATAAGAAGTGATTTGAACCTGCAAAATAATGCACCTTTACATCATCTTTTATTTTTCCACCATCAGTAGAACGACCCCTTAAAGGTGATAATTGATCATCTTTTAAATAAGTCATATGACAATCTATACAAGACTTATGTTTTGTAGGATCACTTGGATTATTAAAAGGTGAGTTTTCCCATTCTTTAAATGTTGATACGATTTTACTACCACTTCCAGGAGTAAATTCATCATGACAAGAAGCACAATATACACTATCTTTGTATACTGGTTTCATATAGCTTTTAATATGTGCCTCAGGTTTTGAATTAATAAATTTTTCACTCAACCATTGAGCAGCTTCATTATTGGTATCTTCAAAGGTATATTTCTGACGTTCTGTTAGATTTAAAGTATAAGCTGCGTTTCCACCTGCATCTTCAATTTTAGTAATTCGATGACAAGCAACACAAGAAACACCCTCTTCTAATTTTGTATTTCCATGAACTTTTAATTCTTCAATTAAAGTTTTAGCTCCACTTTCAAAAAACTTATCCATAGTAGGTGTAGTTTTATCTACTAACCCAGTAGTAATAGCACTTGGATTATGACAACTCATACACCATTTTCTAAATTCTTCTCCTTCAGTTTGTGCAGCTATATTTTCAACTACAAGATAATAAGGATTTGTACCTACTAAATTCTTATGATTAGAATCTGCCCATTGATTAAATATTTCGCTATGACATGATTTACATTTTGCAGAGTTTGTCCAATCTTCTACATGGTATTTTTCCACCTCATCTTCAAGTTTAATCCAAGAAGATAAATATCGTAAATTCTCCTTTGCAGTTACATAATCATGTAATGCATCCATATTTTCTTTTAATTTTTTACTCATTTTTTCAGGATCAGCAGGAGTTAATTCTGCTTTTTCATCAGCTCCCATCCCTCCTTGAGTATCTCTTGCAATTCTTACATAATCTGCAAGTGGTGTTTTTGATATATATCCTTTATCAACATTATCATGTCCTATACTTGCATCTTCTTTTTTATCAAGTTTTGTATCTGCAAATAAAAAGCCATTTGTAAAGTTAAAACCTTCAAAATGACATGAATTACAGCTCATCCAAAAATCACCTGCCATTGGTATATCTTTATGTGTATTTGTATTAGCATTATTAAACAAAGTTTTCCCAAGTCTTAACTTTTTTGATAGAGGATCATTTTCTACAACTTTAGAAAAAGAATCTTTTTGTACAGTAACTCTTGCAAAAGGATGACTGCCTCCACTATCAAGTAAAGTCATATCTAAACTTGCTGCATTTTGTACATAGATGTTGTTATTAGTAGGATGAGTTATAAGTGCTTGAGGATTAGTTTCATTTGGATAAGCTCTTAATATTTGAGTTACTTTTGCACCTTTTCCACTTCTATTTCCTCTTTTTCTATGTCTTTTTTTCTTAGCATTTCCAGTACTTCTTCCAATATTTAAAACCATAACATCTTCGCTTCCAGCAAGAGTAACAAATGCCTTTGCACCATCTTTAGAAAAAGCTAAATCCCAAGGATTTGATACAATCATTGTTCGGTTATTATTATCTTGAACATTTATAGATTTAAATAGATGTTTTCTTTTTTGTGCTAATTCTTTTTCTAAGCCTTTTTCTAATGATATAATAGAAACCGTAGGGAAGATAGTTGATTGAAATTGAAACTTGTGGTCAAAATTCCATAACACATGGGGAAGCCAAGCTTCTTTTCCATTTGGTTTAATTTCAATATCATCTAAAAGTCTTGGTTTTCCTTGTGATACAAATTCGTCATCATTATGTGTTGAGTGCAAAGTAATTGTTTTAAGTCTAGCTAAACTTCTACTATCATATATAGAAACCATACCAATCATAGCATGAGAGACAAGTAATCTTCCATCATCTGTTAAAGCTAATCCTCTAGGAGTTTTATCTGTTTTGATTGTATTTAAAACTTCAAATGTTTTATCATCTATTATTAGAAGCTCATTATCTTCATAAATAGATACAAAAAAGTATTTATTTTGTTTATCATAAACTATTCCATGAGGTCTATTATTAGTGTTGATTGTTTTAATGATTTCATTATTCGAATTTAAAAAATAAACTCTATTTTTCATAAAATCTGTAACAGCATATACAGATTCATCATCATTAAATGCAATTCTTCTTATATCTTTTCCTAATACTTTTTCAAATATTTTATCACCAGTTTTTGCATCAATTTTACTAACACTTCCCCCATCTAAGTTTGCACTATAAATATATTTTGTATCTTTTGTTAAATATAAGGCTGAACTACTTTGACTAGAATATGAAAGTGTAGGAATAAGAAATGCCAAAATTGCAATACTAGCAACTAAACCTTGTCTTTTTAGTCTATATTCTTTAGCTTTATTTTTTCTTCTAATATTTGCATTTGAAAACATTGAGTGATACCATAAAAAGAAAACTAGTAAAAAAGAACCATATAAATGTATATTAAAAGAGTAAACACCCCACTCATCTCCACCTCTATTTCCTATAAAGAAAAGATAAAAACCACTAATAGTAACTAATAATAATACAATACCTAGAAACATTCCATTTCCACTATTTCTTCTTTTTGCAACAATATTTTTTCTATATTTATAAGTATGCATATTAACAAATGGAATAATCAAAACAACAGAAACAATAATAGAAGTAATAATATGAACTGCTTGTACAAGGGCAAAATATTCCCACTGAATATCTAAAATATCCCATTGTAGAATTCCTGTAATAAACATAATAATAATTGAGATTTCAATCCAGATAGTTTTCAATCTTTAACCTTTAATTTTTTTAAATATGATAATGAGTATTAATTATACAAAAAAATTATTGATAGTATTCTTAATATCGAAAATGAGTATCAAAATGTATTAAAGAAGGAAACTCCCACTCTTGATAGAGTGGGAGAAAAAAAGAAATGACTATTTTATTTAGAAAGTTTTACTTTCCCTGCCATTGTCATTGCAGTACCATATTTCCCACCAGCTTTATTAATTGCAGGAACATTATCTTCATCGTTATTAGTAGTTTTCATATCTATTGTTTCATATTCACCAGAATCTAATAACCACTCAGCTAATTGTGCTCCTGTAGTTGTAGAATTACCATTTACAACAATTTGAAACCAAGAAGTAAATCTATCAGTTAAATTTTTTAACTCTAATACAGATTCTTTTTCGCTACCTGCATTTTTTAAGTTGTTAATTGCATCTCTAAGACCACCACTAACTGCACCAATTGAATAAGGAGTATATTCTTTTGTAGCATCTACATAAGTTCCTAAATCTTTATCAAACATATTTTTTTCAATAGCAATAAATAAAGCTCTTGCTTCTTTTCTATAACTTTCATCTTGTGTTGCCAAAAATGCTGCTGTTAAACCACGAACTACAGCAAATTGAGTTCCTACATCAAGACCTTTTTTAGAACTATCTTTTAAATTATATGTACTTGCATATAATCCATTTGAATCTTTTAAGTTTTTAATTAAGAAATCAGCTTGAGTTTTTATAATACCTAATGCTTCTTTACCCTGTGTAGATTCTAAAGATTTAGCACCATCAGCTGAACCATAACCAACTGGTAAGGCATCAATTGATCTTTGGAAAATTCTTAATGCTTCAATTGAATAAGCAGCATCAAAAGTTGTAAGCATTGAACCTTTTTTACCATTAAACGTATCAACTAAAGTTCCAGCTTTTTTATCAAAGTGAATTGTTGAAATATTTTCAAATAATAAATTTTGTACGTTTGCAGCAGCAGAAAATGCATCATCAGCTTTTACATCATTTGCTCTATTTGCATCAGTATTTGCTTTTGGTGCATTTTTAAATGGATCACCATCAAATACACTTAAGAATGCTGGGTTTTGATTTGTATTGTTAGTTCTTTGATCAGAATATGCATAAAATTCAGAAATTGGCCATAACATTCCCCACGTATCTCTTAAAGTTGATTGACCTTCTTTAACTTTTAAAGATGCAATAGATTTTGTACCATTTTTTTGTCCTTCTTTAACTGTTACTTTATTTGCAAACCATACTGGTTTTGAAGCATCATAAGAAGGGGTAAAAGAAACGCCTAATTTCTTACCATCATATCCAAGTTTTTCTTGCATAAAAAGAATTCTTTCCCAAGCAAGTTCAGTTAAAATTGCACCATTTACACCATCTGCTGAAGATACACCAAGTGCATGTTTTCCATCATGATCCATAGTTGAACTTGAAGCTTCTACTTCTTCATCATTTTCGATAATATGCATTCCACCTAAGAAATCTTGTGCCCACATAGTATCTTTTAATAATGCTCCACCAAATGCTGCAGGATTAAATGTTTTGTCCATTCCGTCTTCAACCCATGCAAGAGTTTTATAATCTCTTAAATATGCAGGAATTGCCGTCTTAACAGTAGATTCTTTGCCATGTTTAAAAACAACAATTTCATCATTATTTACAACAGTTAAATCAATTTTTTGAGCAAACTCTGGCATACCAGAAATATATGGAAGTGCAGTTGGATGCATATTTAGAGGTAAAATTTCTGGGTCATTTCCAGTTATTTTTGCAAATTTGATAAATCTTTTTGCAAGAGAAGTCATGTCTCCACCTCTTTTTGCATTAAGAAGCCCATTTACTAAATGTGGTCCCATTTTTGATTGATAGTTTAATGCATACATAGCTTCTTCTGAGTATTCATAACTTTCAATTCCTGCTGTATAATCAAACTGTGTTGGTTGATTAATTGCATTTGGGTCAAGTGTATCTAAATCTAGTCCTAAACCTTCTGCCATTGGTTCACCAGATAATTCAAATTCTGTATATGCGAACATTGCTCCTGCTGTATCAAATCTTTTATCCATTACTTCAGTTTTTGTATTTGCTGAGTATAAAGATGATACAACTAAAGATGCCGCAAGTGACATTTTTACTATATTTTTCATTAAAGTCCTTTTTATTTTTGAAAACGATTATCAGAATTGTAAAAAAAATAAGCTTAATAACGGGTTAATTTGATACTAATTATCATTAATAAATGAAATTGACTCTAATTTTTAGATAAATAAAAAGTCTTTTCTCCAATAAAACGTCCCTGAAAGATATTTTTGTTAGTATTTAAAGGTATTTCTGTAGTTATCAAATATATCTTATTGTTTTGTTTTAGGTAGTTTGCATTGTTAATATAATAATGATCAACTACTCGATTATTATACTTTTCTCTTAATATTTCAATACTTCTATTGCTAATAATTAACCTATTTTTTTCATCTATTTTATTAATTATTTGTTCAATTGGAGATATTTCTTCATCATAAATTACAATATTATATAAATTAAAAAATAGAATTAAAACTACTAAAGAATAACTATTTTTTATACTTTGAGAAATAAAAATTATTGTGATAAAAACTAAAGGTATCAAATGACGCAGATTATCTGGGTTTTGTGCTAAAAGTATCCATGATAAATAAAAAATAAAAAGAACATACAAAAATGTAAAGCTTTTTTGATATTTAAAAAAAGAGTAAAAAAGAACTATAAAAGGAATATTTGCAAATGAAAAAATGTTTTCATACCAAGAAAGTTGACTATTTTGTCCCGTTCCCCATAAGTTAAAATGCCCTAAAATAAAACGTTCTGCTTCATAAATATATAATATTCCATTTGTGAAAAATATATAAAATACAAAAATTAAAGTAGTTATAAAAAACCAAATAAGTAACTGTTTCAAATTACTTTTTTTCACAATAAAAAGATAGATTAAACCAACTACATAAAAGATTAAATAAGACGGCCTTGAAAATAGAGCTATTGAAAATACTATTCCACTAGTTTTGCTTTTATTTACTTCAAGTAAATATAAACCTAAAAATAAAAAAAACAACCCAACACTATCACTTAACATAGATAATGAAAGATTTACTAAATACGGACTTGATAAAGAAAGAAAAAAAGCTATTAAAGCTACTTTCTCATCACTTAACTTTTTCACATATAAAAATATAATAAAAGGTAATAAAATAGCAGATAATGAAGTAAGGATAAATAAAGAGTATTTACTATCAGATATAAATATATTTATAAATTTGCCAGCTATTATAACAAAAGGATATCCAGGGAAATGGGGAGAGAAATCAATAATGCTAAAATTATCAATTCCTCTTGCTAGAAATAAAGCATCATCATTATAGTATGAGGGAGGGAATGAAAAAATAAATAAGGCATAAAGAAAAGTCATTATACCTATAGTTATTTTATAATTATTCATCTATAATGATTTTAAAATCTTTATAGCTATTTCTTGGTTCTTTTGGTATTCTTCAATATTT
This sequence comes from Arcobacter sp. LA11, assembly GCF_001895145.1. Classification (NCBI taxonomy): domain Bacteria; kingdom Pseudomonadati; phylum Campylobacterota; class Epsilonproteobacteria; order Campylobacterales; family Arcobacteraceae; genus Arcobacter; species Arcobacter sp. LA11. The sequence continues at coordinate 165,807 of NZ_BDIR01000006.1, forward strand.
ATAGGTTTAGCTCCAACGCCAAATAAACCAGGATTACCTATAGATTCTATACATTTTTTTATAGCTTGATTTAATTTTTTATTTGTTTCTTCACTTAAACTTGGTGATAATATTTTATAAAATTTATTTGCTTTTGCTAACATAACTTTCGCAATGTTAAATTGTTTAATATTTTTTAGTCCACCATCTAATCTTCTTTGAATTTCAGAAGCAATTGAAACATTTAACCATTTTACTATAGCTGATTTATCTTTCTTATCAATTGCATTTTTTAAGCCTTCAAATAATAAAGAATTAAACTCCACGCTTAAATACTGATAGTTTTCTTTATATTTAAAAAAAATAGTTTTAGCACTTTGAAAATCATCATCATTAATAGATTTTAATATTGCTTCTTTTGAATCTATCGTTGGTTCTTTCCCAGCTGCTGCATAAGAATATGCATGTAAATTAATTGATGTAACAATTGCTACAATAAAAAGTAAAACTAGTCTCATTTTTTTCCTTTATTTAAATTATGCGACACTTTTTGTTTCGATAACTGTTTTTTCATTTCTATGATTATAAATCTTTTCTTTCGTATGACTTTTATTATTTAAGATTTTTTGTGCAGCCATAAGCCCTGTTTCCATAGCAGTATCTAGAAAAATATATCTAAATGTCCCTTGACGCCCTGCCATTATAAGATTTTGAAAGTTGTTTAAATATTTAATCGTTTTATCTCTTTTTTCATTATAATCTATATCCATAAGAGTATAAGCATGTTCTGTTGAAAAAGAAAAATAGTCAACTATTTTATCTTCAATTTCAAACTTCAATCTTTTTAAATCTTTTTTTACTAATTCTAAAAGTTCATCTTCATCCATATTCCAAATTTCATCATTCTTATTACATGGAATTTCCAACATAATAGAACTTTTTCCTTCAGGAGACATTGAACTAGATCTTCTTTTGGGTTCTTGAATTCTTGTTGGTAACAAATCATAATCACTTACATATTGCCAAGTATGTGGTGAAAAGTCTTCTATATCTAAACCTATACATAAAAATCTTAAGCTTCTAAATTTTAAACCACTTTCAAAACCAAGTTTTTTAGACATCTCATTTAAAGGCATTGTTGATATGATTTCTTTTGCTTCGTAAGTACTATTTAAAGTATGTACTAATTGAATTTTATTATTTGCATAAATAAATTTTTCTACTGCTTCATTTAAAATAATTTCTCCACCTAAAGATTCAAACTTTTCTGCCATTTTTTTAGGAAGTCCACCAAATCCATATTTTGGATATCTATAATTAATAGCATAAGTACGAGCAGTTTTTTTATTTTTAAAAAATAGTTTTTTTATTACATCTTTTAAATCAATCAAAGAAATTCTTTGCCCTGCCCAATCTGCGCTTAATTTTTCGGGCTTTACTCCCCATAGTTTTTGCGTATATGGTCCAAAAAAATTCTTATATAATGTTCTTCCAAAACGAGAACTAATCCAAGATTTAAAATTAGTATCATCAGGTTTTACTAATTTAAATAAAATCTTTAATGTATCAAAAAAAGCGCCAACTAACAGCTTTATAGGAGCTACTTTAAAAAGGGTTTTCAAATTTAGAGGATATTCATATATTCTATTTTGATGAAGAATTACTGAACTTCTTTTTGCAATTAATAAATCATCTCCAAGAACCTCTTCCACAAAAGAAAGTAGAACTTCATTATTTGTAATAAACCTATGTCCTCCATAATCAAATCTATATGTTTCATCTCCAGATTGTAGGATTTCTGTTTTACATTGTCCTCCAACCATATTTTCTTTTTCAAGAATTATAACTTTTTTACCATTTTTAGCAAGCTCGATACCAGCCATAAGACCAGCAACCCCTCCACCAATGATTAAAATATCAGATTTTTTCATAAGCGTAAGTTCTCTTCCATAAGAAAATTGCTGTAAACATGTATAATGACCAAGAAATTAGATGTAATAATGTAGGAGAAGAGTTATATCCAAATAACGCTCTTAAGAATGTTCCAAATAAACCTCTATCATCCAAAATAAACGATATATCATAAACTACAGGGATAAAGGTAGGTATTAGTTCGCTTGCTTGCATCATAGATATAGCACTTCCGAAAAGTCCACCTGCAATAATTAAAATTAAAAGTCCTGTATATTTAAAAAATGATTTTAAAGGAATATTTTTTGCACCTTTCATAAGTGCATAGACTAAAATAAGTGAAGTAATTAAGCCTATAACAGCTCCAATCAAACCTTCTTGCATTGTAAAGCCTTCTGTTAAAGTCAATGAAGAGAAGAATAATACTGTCTCAAACCCTTCTCTTAAAACTGCTAGAAACGCTAAAAAAACCATGCCTAGAATATTACCTCTTGTCACAAGACTTTTTAAATTTTCTTCAATTTCACCTTTTATTTGTTTTGATTGATTTGCCATCCATACAACCATATAAGATAAAACAACCGTTGCAAAAAGTAAAATAAAAATCATCAAATAATGCTGGTAGAGTTCATTATCCATACCATAAATAATTACTTGAAATATATATGCGATAAAAAGAGATACTATTAAACCAAAGACAACACCTAAATAGATATATTTGTTATATTTTTTTGCTTGAAGTTTACCTAAATATGAGAGAATAATACCTACTATTAGAAAAGCTTCTAAACCTTCTCTAAATGTAATTAAAAAACTTGCTAACATTAATTTCCTTGCTACTAACTATAATAATCGTTATCATTTTATAATTTATAACATGAATTTCTACTTAAATTAAGTCTACAGAGGTAATACTAACCTCTATATTAAATTAATTTATTTGTTCGTTTTTATTTTTTTCAGAAAGTAAAACTGTTTGAGTATAAGGAGAAAAATTTAGTTTTTGAATTTTATCATAACCATAAACATCTTTATGAAAAGAAACTTTTCCATCTTTTTTAATTGACGATGTTATATAAGTAATATGAACCGGTATTTTTTTACTCAACCCCACTGTTTTCATTTCATTATTTAAATATGTTTTTCTAATACTTTTATAAGATTTAGGAGTATAATTTGTAGTAATATGTTTCATAAAGCTAATTGGATGTTCAAGTCTTACACAACCATGGCTAACGAATCTAATTTTTTCTTTATTACTTTTAAATCGCCATGTTCCAATGGTATCATGCATATAAACTGCATACTCATTTGGAAACATAAACTTAACTCTTCCCATACCATTTGTACTTGAAGGTAGTTGAATAAATTTATATGGAATATATTTCACATGTTTTTTTAAATACTTTTTCCATTTAATATCTTTAAATCTAAATTTTTTAGAATCAAGCTTATAGTTTTTTCGAATTACTATATTTTTTCTCTTTAGGTAGTTTTTATCTTTTAAAGCATTTGGAATAATTGTCTCTTTTGCAATAGAATCAGGAATATTCCAAGTAGGATTTATAATAAAATATGAAAGTTTACTTGAAAGGATAGGAGTCTGAGTCTCTTTTTCACCAACTACAGTACCAAAACTTCTGGTTTTTTTCCCTTCCTCATATAAAGAGAAATCAAATGAAGGAACATTTAATTGAATGAAATTATCATTTCCTGCATATTTTAAAAGTTTTAATCTTTCAATATTTAATCTTAATTTGTTGTATTCTATTTTTGAAAGTTTACTAATATCCAGTTTTTCAATAAGTTTAAAAAAATCTGGATGTTTTGGAGTATATTTTTCAAGAATTTTTTCTATTGAACTATTATTTAAACTATATTGATTAAGTAAAGACTCTTTGTCTAATTTAGCATTATACATTTCATAAAACTGTTTATTTTTTTTATATTTAGATTTTTTAAGTGTTGAGTTAAAAGAATCTTGATCGATACAAGAGTTATTTAAATTATTTGCATAATTATAAAATAATTCTTTTAATTGTGCAGATTTTTTTTCACTGTTAGGCATATTTTTTATAAATAAATATTCATCTAAGTTTCCACATAATGATGCATACTTATCAGCTTCTAATATTTTTAAAAACTCTTTTTCATTTTTTGTTAAAATATATTCTGGAATTTTATTAATTATTTTTTCTTCTGTTTTTTCAAGTAGAACTTGTTCTGTAAGAGCTTTTTTTTCTTCTAAGATTGTAACTTTATCACTTGGAACTTGCTTTGTACAACCAACTAAAAATGTTATAAAAAAAATTGTAGATATTATTTTTACTATTTGCATTATTTCCCTATATTTAAATTAAAATGCGGTATTTTAGCAGATTTTATAAAAAAAAGAAAGTTAGAAACAAAGGAGTATATTCTACTCCTTTATTTTATTAAGATTTATAAAATTATATTAGAATGCATACTCTAAAGTTAATGCAAACTTATTATAGTCATCATCACCATCTTCGGCATCAACATCTATAAATAAAGCTCCAACTGAAAAATGGTCAGTAATACCATAATTAGCAGTAAGATTTAATTCTTTTTCTTTATCACTTGCATAATCAGTTTGACCGTATAATGCAGCTAGTTCTAATCCGTTTAAGTCATATCCTACATGAATAAATGCAGTATCAGCATCAGCATCATAAACATGATTACCATCACCACCTGTAATTCTATCCCAAGGGTTAATATTATCACCTAAAGATCCAATACTTGCAATACCTGCATCATTATCTGTTGTGATATACCCTGCTGTTAAATCAAAACCAGAAATATTTGTTCTACCTTCAAGATGTAAAATTTGACCATCTTCAGAACTACCATCTTCATTACTTTTTGCACCATGTGCAGTAATTCCAAACATATCATTATCATAATCAGCTTTTAAACCATACCATGAAGCAATATTATCTGCATCATAGTAATAAGGATTAATAACAAGACCTTCAATTCCTTCATATTTAACATCTAATACATAAGCACCATCATCTTCGTTAAATTTAGTAAATTTTTCTAATACTGCATCTGAATCTGCAACAGCTTGTCTATTTGAGTAACCTAAAACTACCGTAGTATCAGGAATAGCTGTAATACCTAAAACAACTGCTTCATGGAAATCACCCATCCACTCTAAATCAATCTCTTGTCTACCAACTGTTAAACCAAAATATTCATTTGTATATGAAATGTTTGCTGTATGCATTAAAGCTTTTGTATCATCATTACCACCATCATAATCTCCATCTTCTTCTTCAGAAAAATCATGATTTGCTCTAGCTCCAACTGCAGCTTTAAATCCGTAATAATCTCCAGTTTCATATCCTATATTAATAGAACCCATAGTAAAACCTGAATCTTTATTCGAACCACTATTTGATTGTGTTTCACCATATAAAGTAACATCACCACTTACTGTACCAGATTTGATTGCGCTATCAAAACTGTTATCTGCTGCAACTAAATTACTTGATAATAATAAAGATGCTGCTATTAAACTAATTTTTTTCATTTAAATTTTCCTAATTTGTTTTTGCAACCTTGTTGCATTTTCGAATTCTAATATAGAAAGTCTTTAATGCGACTGAATTGCAAAAGTGTCTTTCTAAACATAATTTACTTTGATTATTTTCATATAGTATTAGACTAATAAATTCTTATCAACCTCAGCTCTAGATTCATCATAATCTTAGTCATACTTTCTTAAAGTGTGACCTATAATATTTATCCCTTTTATTTTTTTCTAAAATTCTAATATTAGTAGTAAACTTGTATTCAGTATTGTATCTTTTCTAAACTTAATATTTAATAATATCAATAACTGTTATCAGTATTATAACTAGATTTGATTTTTTATTGTTGTACACCAATTATCTATTCTTTCATCTGTAAGTTCAGATTGATTATCTTCATCAATTACTAATCCTATAAAATTGCCATCTACTTCTGCTTTTGATTCATCATATTCATATCCATCAGTTGAAGTATGTCCAATAATATTTGCACCTTTTGAAGAAATTTCTTCATGCATTATTCCTAAAGCATCAACAAATTCATCGGGGTATCCATCTTGATCCCCTAAACCAAAAAGAGCTACTGTTTTATTTGAAAAATCTATTGCTTGAACATCTGCTAGACAATCTTCCCAATCATCTTGTAAGTCACCTTCTCCCCAAGTAGATACACCAACAATTATACTTTCACATTCATTCATTTTATCTACTCCATCATTTGCTATATCAATAAGTTCAAAACCATCTAACTTTTCATTAATTTTACCTGCTACTTCTTCTGTATTTCCAGTACTACTTGCATAAAATATTGCTTTCATTTTATTCCTTTTTTATCTTAATGTTGAACGTAATGAATACGGAATTAATTTTATTTCATATTCACTACAGGTAATTCCTTCTGTACGAATTCTTATATGTTTATCAAAGTTCTCATTTTTTGGATAAACTAAATAAATTTGCTTAAAATCACTACTATTTATACAACTTATTGCTTTTTGTATATGTTCATCTATTTGAAGACTTTTTGAATTTATAAATTCCCAAAATGTAAAAATTTTAGTTCTAAATGAATTTTCTTCAGAGACAATATCAATTGAATCACTGTTAACATCTATTTTTTTACTTTCATTATTTTTAATGATTTTATTTGATACAAAATTCTTGAAAATTTTATTTCCATCTAAATATAAAGAACAACCAGATTCTTCAAGAATATCTATTAGACTAACTGCAATATTTATATCTACCCTATTCTTATTTGAAAAAGAAAAATTTTTAAATTTAAAATCATTTTCTTTATTAGTTTTTTTTAAAAATTTATTTATTTTTATACTTTTTTCAATATCTAATTTAAAAGAATTCGTACTATTATCTGTATATAAAAGATGAGAATATATTTTTTTTATAAAAATATTAAATAAACTTTGTTTTCTACACGCTTTAAATTCTTCTTTCGAAAATTTTAATTTACATGATACTTCTTGATTAAAAAACTTTAGAAACATTACTCTTTGATTAACTATAGATTGAAATTTATCAAAAGAAGGAAGAGATTCTATATTTTTATTAAATCCTATTTTATTCATACAACTTGCTCATTTATTATTTCATTTGCAATTGAAGCAACTTTTTTATTATCAATATGAGAATATTTCATATTCATAATTTTTACTATAGAGCAAACCATTTTTGGATTTGCTCTAAATCCAGAATTCCTAATAACACCTCTAATCTCTTTTTTAATTGTTATATCTGACATAATAAACCTTTCTATTTTTTTCCAAGAATTCTAATATCAATATTAGTCGTAAACTTATATTTAATATAATTAGAATCTAAGATATGTGCTATTGCCAAAAATTCGTCTAGGTCGGCATTTGTAATACCTTTTAAATTCACTATCCTATTTGTCATAGGTTCATACTTATAGTTATTAAACCTACCAATTTCATTTACTAAAATTTCACTCATTATTTAATCCTTACAACTATTCATTTTTAAAAATTTACATACTTCACAATAAACTGAACTCGCACTTCTTTTTGAACAAATTAAAGGTATATTTTTCTTTTTTGCTTCTTTTCTATATTTATACATTGCATTATGATTTAGAAAATCTGTTAACATTAATACATAATCAGTATTTAAAGGTATATCCTTTTTACATGAACTAGATTTCTTTCTAGTATCCCAATGTGTAATTGAAAACTCACCAAGCTCAGCAAGTATTCCTTTTATAGTTTCTATTTTATCTCCACCAATTATTAAAATTGACATTTTTGATTCCTTTATGATAATGAATATCAGTATACTATCATTAGAAAACTTAAAGTTTACTAATATTGAGAACTGTTATCATAAAACAACTAATAAGTAAAGATTACATATAATAACTCTTTAAATTTATTAATATGGAGATTTTATGGGTAACTTTTTTTTTAAAAAACTTTTTTTCATACTATTTATCCCTTTATTCCTTTTTTCACAAGAAGTGATAAAAGAAGATACAACACAAAAAAGTATCGATGATCATTTAAAAGAACAACAACTAATTGCACAAGAAGTGATAAAAGATATAAATAATGAAAAATATTTAAATGAAGAATACGAAGATAAAGACTATGAGCAAAAAACAAATTACTTACTTAGTAGAATTAATATTAACAAAAGACAAGGTAATTTCTCGGCAGTAAAAAGAGATGAGATAAAAGTTCTTTTGTTAGAAGAAAAACGTGTATTTCAAAATACATTAATAGATATAATTTATGCAAAAAGGTCCCTTAAAGATAAAGATTTTTTTGTAAATATAATATCGAATAATATAGAACTTTTAGAAAAAGATAAATCTTTTAAATATAAAGAATTTTATGAAGATGAATTAACAAAAGATAATAAAATTTCAAAAGAATTTGTACAAAACTATTTAAGACTGACAAATCAAAATAGCCAACAGTTGTTCACGCTTAACTACTTGCTTGATAATATCAATCTATATAGAAAAACTAACTTTTTTATTGATAAATTCAATCTTCAATCATTTATTAAACTTATTGATAGTCAATCTTGGATTTCTTCAATTTCAGAATTTACAAGTTATAACCTAAAGTTTTCAGTAGGTGAAATTATAGTTGTACTTTTAATTGTTGTATTCTTTAGGCTTTTAAATACAAGAATAATTACCCTATTAAGTGTTTTTATTAATATACTACTTACAAAAAAAATTGATTCTTTAGAAGAAAAAGAGAGTGTCCATTATTATATTAAAAAATCTATAGAGAGACCATTGATTTTGGCTCTTTATATTTTGGCTATTAAAATATCATTATATATTTTAGTAAAAGATACGGAAACTATAAATAATATTGTTCCTTGGATAAATACTCTTTATATGGGATTATTTACATGGGCAATATACTCACTTCTTACAAATAGTATATCAAACTATGCTCAACATTTAGTTGTTAAATATCCAAATGTTAGAAGAGAAATGATTGTATTTGTATTAAGGATTATTAAAATTATTCTTATTTTATTAGTAATTCTTTTTCTATTTGCACAATTAGGTATTGATATAAAAGCAATAGCTGCTTCACTTGGAGTTGGGGGTATTGCCATTGCCTTAGCATCTAAAGATACTCTTACAAACTTCTTTGGTTCTTTAAGTATCATGGCTGATAATTCTTTTACTCAAGGAGATTGGATAAAAACAGGTGGAGTAGAAGGAACTGTTGTTGATATAAGAATGAGAACAACAAGAATTAGAACATTTGATAATGCAATGATTACTGTTCCAAACTCAGAACTTGCTAATACAAATATTAAAAACTATTCAAAAAGAAGAATTGGTAGAAGAATTAAAATGAAACTTGGGATTACTTACGAAAGTTCTATGAGTGATATTATTAACTTAAAAAATGATATTTATGAAATGCTTAGTAATCATCCACAAATAGCCACTAATAAAAGTGAACCACTTGATAAAACTAGAAAATTTGAAGCTATTAAAAAAGAAGATTTATATGGAGTAAAAAGAACTCTTTTAGTTTTTATAGATGAATATGATGCAAGTTCAATTAATATTTTAGTTTACTGTTTCTCAAGAAGTCCTGGTTGGGAAAACTGGTTAACTATAAAAGAAGATGTTTTAATTAAAATACATGAATTAGTAGAAAAAAACAATTGTGAATTTGCATATCCTACACAAACACTTCATATGAAAAATGATCCTAAAGAAGTAGAACTATTATAAATCTACTTCTTTAATAGAACTTATTTATTTTACATTTGGTATTGTTAATTTAAATACTGCACCTGTACGTAAAGTATCTTTATATTCTACTTTTTCATTATAAGCGATTATTGTTCCATCTAGATGATTTTCAATAATATCTTTAGTCATATATAAACCAATTCCTGTTCCCAAAGATTGGTGTTTAGTAGTGAAATACGGTTCAAATATTCTATTTATTATATCTTCTGGAATACCACCTGCATTGTCTTTGATATAAAGAGTATAACAATTATCTTCCAAAACTGAAGATAAAATTACAACACGATCTTTTAGTGTACTATGTTCAAAAGCATCTTTTGCATTATTTAAAATATTTATAATTACTTGAATAAACTCATTATATAAAGCTTTAAAAAGAAAATTCTCACTTTCTTCTATTATCAACTCAATATCATTTGATTTATAACTTGAAGAAATTAAACTCTTTATATTTTCAACTAAATCCTTAGAAGAGAATTCACGAATACTACTATCCATTTTAAAGAAGTTTTGAAAATCATTAATTGTTTGAGATAAATATTGTGTTGTATCTACAATAGCATCCATTGTTGTATCAAACTCTTTGTCATCTAAAACACCTAATTCTTTCTGAATCTTTATTCCTGATGCTGCTGTTGAGATTGTACTTAAAGGTTGTCTCCATTGATGTGCAATATTTCTAAGCATTTCACCCATAGATGCCATTTTTGATTGATTAATTAAAGCTTGTTCACTTTTTTTATTTTCTTCTTCTAGTTTAATCATCTCTGTTATATCTTCACCAGAAGAAATTAGCCCAGATATGTCTCTTTCATCATTATAGACATAAGCTCGTCTCCATAGAATCATTCTTCTTTCGCCATTTTTACATACAATATAATATTGTAATTTTTCTACAATATTTGATTCTTGATTAATTGTTTTAAGATATAAATCTATTGCATTTTCCCTATCATATTCACAAACAAAATTATTAAACCAATTCTTTCCTAAAATTGATTCTTCTCCATATCCTAATACTTCACATGTTTTTCTATTTACTAAAGTAATATTTCCTTGATTATTTAAAGCAACAATCATAACATCTACTAAATCAAGATATAATTGCATCGTTTTTGTTTGCTCCAAGATTGTATCTTGAATCTTTTTTCTTTCAGTTATATTATTTATAATTACTACTGAAGATATCCACTTACCCTGCTCATCACGAATATGATTTACAAATATATCTGCCCAAAGAATAACACCATTTTTTCTAATATATCTTTTTTCTAAAGTAAAACTATCTGTTCCATCTTTTTGAGACTCTTCATAGATAATTAAATCTTTTTCTAAATCATTCTTATGTGTTATATCTTTAAAAGAAAGATTTAAAAGCTCATTTTCTGAATAGCCTAACATCTCACAAAAGCTCTTATTTACCTCAATAAAACTTCCATTAGTATTTAAATAAACAATCCCTACTTTAGAATGTTCAAAAATAGATAAATAGTGTTTTTCTAATTTATCTATTACTTTTTTTTGTTCTTTAATGATTGTATTTAATTGGCTAGAATCTTGAGTCATTATTTATTATCTTTCTACTAAAATATCAGCTTTGTTTTTTAATAAGTCTTTTTTTAAAAATTCTTCTTCTCTTTTTGTAAATTTAGAAGATTTTTTTTCATCATTTTTTATTATATCATTATTTTTGGCTTTTTTAATCTCTTTCTCATTTATTTTTTTACTTTCTGTAGACTTAAAAACCCTTAATATAAGTAATATTGAGAATAAAATGTTAAAAATTATTATTGACCATTTTATTATTATTGCTATTTCTAGATATTCTAACTTATCTTTTAAGGTTAAATACTGAATAATATCATCATAAATTGCATTAGCAAATAATGCAACAAGAAGTAAAAAAGATATAAGTATAACTTTTCTTCTAAACTTGTATAAATAGTACCAAAAGAGTGCAGATTTTACTTGTTTAAACATTCTTTACCTTTTATATTAAAAAGTCTAAACCTAGTATTGCTAATGCTCCTACAAGAGATTTAGTTTTTAGGTCATCTTTAATTTTTGTTTCTTCATCTGCAATAATTATTTCTAATTCTTCATCTGTATAATCATCAAAACTCTTATGATGTTCTGCCAGTCTAGCTTTTGTACTTAAAATTGCTTTTTCACGAATTTTATTTTTAATTCCATCTTTTAATTCTTTACTTTTAATAGCAGGATAATCAAAAGCTTTAGTAACATTCTCAGAAGCAATATTTATCAATTTACTTGAATTTTCTTTTATTCTATTTTTTATATTCATTTACTATTCCAATAATTTATTTTTGTTATATAATATTATAACATGGATTAGTTAATTATTTTTCTCTTCAAGTTCAGAAGCACTTTTTATAATATCAATACCAAATTTTGATCTTAATTTTTGTATCTGATTTGTAAGTTTTCTTTTTTTTATATCACTTTCATACTCAAATAAATTATAAGTAAACTCTTTTGGCTTTGAAAAATTTGATACTGTTAGATTTAGTTGTATTATGCCATGTGTAGAATGTATATCATTTTGAATAAACAACTTCTTCATATTAAACTTGAAATCTTCTTCATTGAATATTCTATTTACATTTATATAGTTTTTTGATTTTATTCTATATTCATATTTAATTTTAATTGCATAAGTAAGAGGATTTACATTTGCTTTTTTTACTAAAAAACACAAATATCTACTTAAAATAATAATCCTTCTTTTCAGTTCATCTCTATCATAAATAGGGTCAAAACTTCTTCCTATTCCAATGGACTTCTTATCTTTTGAAAGAGAAAGTGTATTATCATTAATTCCACAAACTTTATTATAAAGATCTATTCCTGGTTTTTTCCAAGAATAAAAAAGTTCCTTTTTATTTGCAATATCTCCTAAGGTTTTAATTCCATAACCTTTTAAACGAGTCTGATATCCTTTACCTATTCCAGGAAATTCTTTTATAGGAATATCTTTTATGAAATTAGCCATATGCTCTTTTTTTATATACTTAACACCGTCTGGTTTTGCATATTCTGTTATTAGTTTTGCTAAATATTTTGAATGTGCTATACCTATAGAAATAGGAAGATTAAACTCTTTTTCTATCTTTTTTTTTAAAGTATATGCAAAATTTACAACATCTTCTTCTTGTATATATCCTCTTAAATCTCCAAAAAATTCATCAATTGAAAATTGTTCAACTAATGGAATTTCATGTTCTAAAAGTTTTAAAAGTTTTTGTGATAGTTCATGATATAAAGGATAATTAGGAGGAACCATTTTAAGATGAGGACAAAGTTTTAAAGCTTCATTTACACTCATTGCAGTTTTAACGCCAAAAGCTCTTGCTTCATATGAGGAAGTTGTGATTATTCCTCTTATTTTTCCATTTTCATCAACAAAATACTCTTTAAAACTTTTTTCACCTTCATTAGTTAAAATAGTACTTACAAAAGCACCACTATTTTCACTTATTTTTCGAACCTCTTTTTTAGTTGAAAAAATATTTAAGTTACTTCGTCCTCCAACAGCAGCAGGAATATTTTTTAAACTTTTATCAATAGTTCTATGAGCAGATATAAAAAAACAATCTAAATCCAAATGTAAAAACATAAATCTATTTTATCATAAAAATTACATATTGCAATTAAATTACAATATGTAATTATAAACTAGAGGGAAAAATTAAATTTTTCTATATCATATATTTTAAAAACTCTCCCAATCATTATCATCAGCCGATGAATTTGCTTCAATAACTTTTGGTTTTTCTATTACTTTTTCTTTAGGTTTTGAGTTTTCTTGCTTTATATTTCTATTATTTTCAATTACTTGTTTTGAAGTATCTTCTTTAATTGAAATAGTATCTTTACCAATAAATTCTTTCTCATTTGCATCAGAAACAATCAGTTTTGCAATAGTATCAGTTTCAACTGCAACAGTATGAGTTTGAGAAGCAATACTAGCATTTTGTTGAGTTTTTTGATCTAAAGAAGCTACCGCATCATTTATTTGTTCAATTCCTTGTAATTGTTCTTTTGTTGCATTTTCAACATTTGAAATCAACTCTATTGTTTTATCAATATTATCTGTCAATCCTGCATAACCATGAATCATTTTATCTGCAATTTCTTTACCATCATTTGCTTTTATATTTGCATTTTCAACTAAACTTTTAATTTCATTTGCCGCTTCAGCACTTCGTGAAGCTAAGTTTCTTACTTCTTGTGCAACAACTGCAAAACCTTTCCCTGCTTCACCTGCTGTTGCAGCTTCAACTGCTGCATTTAGACTTAAGATATTTGTTTGAAAAGCAATCTGGTCAATAATAGTAATAGCTTCATTAATTGCAGTTACTTGACTATTAATTTCATCCATAGCTACCGTTGTTTCCGAAGCTAAAGATTGACCAGCTTGTGCTGATTTATTTAATTGATTGGCAAAATCAGCCATCTTAACTACATTTTGAGTATTTTGAGAAACATTTCCTGTCATTTCTTCAACTGCCGCAGATGTCTCTTCTAAAGAAGCTGCAGCTTCATTTGAGTTTTTATTTAATATATCAACATTCTCAAGTAATATATCACTACTTCTATCTAATGTTAATCCATTCGTTTTATTTTCAATTAACATATCATTAATTATTTCTGCTAGTACATTTAAACCTTTTGCAGTTTTTCCTGTTGGATTAGATAATCTATAACTAAAATCTAATTTCTGGAATTTTTCTAATGCAAATTCAATTGTATTTATATCATCGTCTACATTATTACTAATAGTATCTAACATTTGATTAAAGATTTGTTTTAACTCTTCTAAACTTTCATTACTAGTTGAAAGATTTATTGTTTGACGAATCTTTCCTTGATTTACTAAATCTACTACTCTTTTTACATCATTAATCATTAACTCATCATCTTTAATAAGCTCTTTTGTTTTAGAGATATTATCATTTACTATTTTTGCCATAATACCAATTTCATCGTTACTATCAATTGCAATTGGGTTTGCAATATTAGTTTCTTTATTTAAAAATTTAAAGAAACCTAGCAATCCGTCTTGAAAAATCTTAATTTTTGCTGCAATTTGTCTTGGGATGATAATTGCACATAAGATTACTAAAATAAAAACTATACTAGCAATAATTAAAGATATTTTCATTATATTTTCATTTTGTTCTGCAACTGCTGGACCAATAGTATCTTGGTCTTTTTTTATCGATAATTTAATATCTTCAGATAACTTTGCAATTTCAGGCCCAATTTTATTAAGTTTATTTTGAACAATATCATTTCTTTGTTCTATTATTTTAACAATATCATGAACACCTTTTATATATATTGAAATTAAAGAAATAGATTCTTGTAACTGCTTTTTTCTAAGAGGATTTTGAATTTCACTTTGAATATAATCTAATTGTTTTTCTAATACTGCAAACTCTTTATTAGCCCTAGTTGCATCCTTATGTGCATTAGACTTAAGATATTTTGCGGTATATAATCTAGCTAAAAGAAGTGTTCTTATACCTTTTGCAGTAGCTAAAGCTGCCTCTTTATCCCCATCATTGTCTGCACTAGTCATAACAGCAGTTAAAAGTTGTTCAATTTTCTTTCCATTTATGTCTAAATTCTTGTTAACAATATCATTTCTTTTATTCATATCTTCTATAACTTTAAAAAATGATTCTTTATAAATAATCAAATCTTCTGCCATTTTTTTAACATATGGTTTTCTACTTGGTTTTTGAATCTCTTTTAATGCCTCTTTCATAAAATCATCTGTTTTTTTATAATAATGATTAAATTCATCTATCTCTTTTTGTACTGGATTATTTAAATAATCTTTAACATTCATACGTACCATTAACATATTTGCTTGTACTCTACCAGCAAGAACACTATCTCTAGCCATTTCTCTATAATTTGTAAAGCCTTTTGATGATTTCGATACTCCATAATTACTATAACCAGCTAATCCAGCTACTAACAAAGCTATTAATAAAAAAGATCCTATCAATTTGAACTTTATCGATAAATTATTTATCATAATTTTTCCTTACTATTTACATATTATTTATCCTAAGAATAACTGATAAAAATGAAAAATAAATGAAAAATAACTTTATAAGTGCAGTAATTCAGTCATATTTAAGAAAAAGTATATTTTTTGATAAAGTTGATTTATAGTTTGTTAGTGATATTATTTTATTTTTTAAAGGATTTATTATTAGTTTAGAACCATGTAGAATGTGCAAAGCAGAAATTGAATCAAAAATAAGACAATGTCCTTACTGTGGAACATTAAATCCAACAGTAAAGCTCAAAGAGATATTTATTGGAATTGCAGGTGTCCTATTTTTTATGTCTATAGTAACCTACTTTGTAAATAATTAAAAGTATCTATTTTTTTAGAATACCTAATAACAAACCAACACCTAATCCAATAAAGTGTGCATACCAAGCAATAGGAAGTCCTATTAATAAAGGTGCTACGGAGATTATTAATACCCAAGTAATTATACCTTTTCGTTGATATCTATCAAAATATGCATAAAATCCTAAAAGTACACAAATTGCACCTGAAGCACCAACTAAATTAACTTGATTATCTAAAAAATAAATATATGCAAAGCTTAAAATAGAAGTTAATAATCCACCAAATAAATAAACTATTAAAAAGCCTTTTTTCCCAAATATTTTTTCAATCGGATTTCCAAATTGGTAAAGAACAAACATATTCATACCAAGATGCCCTAATCCACCATGTGCAAACATTGAACTTAATGGTTGCCAAAAAAATCCACCTTCAACAAAATACATATTAAGTCCCATATAAAGACTTCCATAATTTATATTTGTTTGTAATAAATACATAATAACTGTAAGAACTATTGTAATATTTGTAAGCGTAAAATCTTTACTTTTGAACATTATTTTTAAATACCTTTATAGAGCAATCCACTCTTTGTTTTATTGCATTTTTATACATAAATTGAAAATCAGTATACACCCTAAATATCTCTTTTGAGTTAATTCTAAAAGATGTCATAACTGAACCTGAGTTTAGCGTACATTCTTCATTTTTTTTATTAGGATTTTTTTTATCATTTTCAATTAATTCATATTTTATTTTTAAATATTTTTCTATATCTTCTTTAGGATTAGTTCCTATTGCATCAATAAAAAACTTATTCATTTCAGCTAAAGAAACTACTTCTTGTATACTTGAAGGCATGAACTCTGCTTTTAAATATGAACCTTCGAGTTTATAATAACCTTTATTTAGAGCTTTTATAGACTTATTCAAAAGTTTTTGATTAAAAACTTTTGAATAAGTATAATTTTGCTGTTCACATTCTAATTGAATATTTTCTTTTTGGGGATTTTTTTGGTCTTCATCTTTTACTATATATTTGGAATATAGAACGATTACAACTGTAATCATAATAATAGTAGCAAGAGTAAAAAAGTTATTTATAACTTGACTATCTCTTGCTCCTCTTTTCATAATTTAGTTTTTTAATTAAACTAAAGCTTCTTTTAGAACATCTTCTATTACATCAACAGCCTTAATTTCCATAGCTTCTTTAACTTCACAAGGAATATCTTCTAAATCTCTTTGGAAATTCTTTCTAGGGATTAATGCAAGTTTCATTTTTGCTTTATATGCAGCAATTAGCTTCTCTTTTAATCCACCAATTGGTAATACTTTTCCTGTAAGTGTAAGTTCTCCTGTCATCGCAACATCAGAACGAACCTCTTTTTCACTTAAAATTGAAGCAATTGTAACAGCCATCGTTATACCAGCACTTGGCCCATCTTTTGGAGTTGCACCTTCTGGAATATGTAAATGAATGTCATATCTTTTGTAAATCTCACTTGCATCAACTTTAATTTTTTCTTCTTCCTCTTTTGCAGTCTTAGGAATAATCTCTTTATCAATTTTTAATTTTTTATTATCAATTAATAATTTCACCACAGAATAAGAAATTTTAGAAGACTCTTTCATAACATCACCTAAGTTTCCAGTTACTGAAATAAGTCCTTTTCCTCTTAGCTTAACTGCTTCAATTTTTAAAACATCACCACCAACAGCTGTCCAAGCTAAACCATTTGTAACACCAATAGAGTTTTTCTTATCTGCTGGATCAATTTCAAAAATTGGGTTATCTAAAAATTCTTTTATATTATTTGTATTAATCGATACTTTCTTTAAATCTCTATTTTTAAGAAGTTTCTTAACTGCTTTTCTAAATAATTTTGCAAATACACGTCTAAGATTTCTAACACCTGCTTCTCTAGTATATTTAGAAATAATAGTTTCAATAGTAACTTTAGATAATGTAATTTCACTTCTTTTTAATCCATGCTTTTGAAGCTCTTGAGGGATTAAATAATCTTTTGCAATATGATACTTCTCATTTGGAGTATATGAAGACATTTCAATAAATTCCATTCTATCTCTAAGTGCAGGAGGAATTCTCCTTGCATCATTTGCAGTAGCTACAAAAATACACTGAGATAAATCAATTGCAAAATTTAAATATAAATCTCTAAATTCATGATTTTGTTCAGGGTCTAAAACTTCAAGCATTACAGCAGTTGGGTCACCTCTGTGATTTGCACCTAACTTATCAATTTCATCAAGTACAATTACTGGATTCATTTGTTTAGCATCAACTAAACCTTTTACAATTCGTCCAGGCATCGCTCCAACATATGTTCTTCTATGACCTCTTAGTTCATTCACATCTTCCATACCACCAAGAGCAATTCTTACAAGTGGTCTTTTTAAAGCTTGTGAAATTGAGTTTGCTAATGATGTTTTACCAACACCAGGAGGTCCCACAAAACATAAAACTGTTCCACGTGAGCGCGTATTTTCAATTTTTCTTTCTTCAAGCATCTCTTTAACTGCAAAATACTCTGAAATTCTCTCTTTTGGTTTATCTAAAGAATAATGGTCATCATTTAACTGATCTTCAACATTCTTAACTGAAATTTTTTCATCCGAATATTTTCCAAATGGTACATCAAGTACGTTTTCAATGTAAGTTTGTAGAAGTGCGCTATCCGGAGAGTCTTGATGCATTCTTGATAATTTATCAATTTGCTTTTTAGTCTCTTTATATCCATCTGCTGGCATATCTTTTTTAATTTTTTTAAGCTTTTTCTTATAAGCTTTGATTTCAACATCTTTTTGATTATCTCCACCAAGCTCTTTTTGAATAGCTTTTATTTGCTCTTTTAAGAAGTAATCTTTATGAGTTTTCTCAATTTTAGAATTTACTTTTTGAGTAATCTCTTTTTGAATTTTAAAACTCTCTATTTCTCTTTTAATAGTTTCTATTATTTCTAATAATCTTTTTTCAATATTTGTTTGAGCAAAGAGTACAAAAGCTTCTTCTTTTTTCACTCTTAATACAGATGAAATTAAATCAGCAATTCTAGTAGCATCATCATTTTCTTCAATAGTTTTAATTAAATCAGCAGGAAACTTAGAATTAATTCTTGAAAGTTTTTTTACTTGTTCTCTTAAAACATTAATTATTGAATCAACACTTTCTTGTGTATACTCTTCATCTTCTAATTTATCAACTTGTGCAAAAATAGGTTTTTCAGCATCAAAGCTTTCTATTCTACCTTTTGCTAAACCTTGAAAAAGTACTTTTATTTTACCATCTGGTAAAGATACTTTTCTCATGATATTTCCTATAACTCCAACGTTATAAAAACTATCAGTTTCTCTTTTTCCTTCAAATCCTACTTTACTAACGCTTACTATAACTAATTTATTTTCTTCAATTGCGTGTTCAACTGCTTTTATATTCTCTTCATTACTTAAAAAAAGTGGTGCAATCATAAAAGGATATAAAAATACATCATCCTCGATTACTAATGGTATTTCTTGAGGAAAAGAATCATAATTCTCTAATTCCATAAATATTAACTCCTAAAAATATATTTTATTTTTTAAAAAAATAGGCCTTTTTCAAATGGACGTCTGTAAAAAGGAACCTCAACAGGTTCTATTTCATCGGGTTTAACCCATGATTCTTTTACTTTATCATCGTAAAACTTAGAGGCTTTTGGCTTATCTAATCTATTATACAAGTCAGCAATTTCTTTATCTAAAGAAGCTTTTGCCATAAAAAGTCTAGCACTCATTGTATTTACTAAAGGCATGTAAGGCGATCTTGAAAAAGTACTTTTAAATTCTTCAATTTCTTGAATAGTATCTTCAATAAGTTGTTGATCTCTTAACTCATTTGAAAACCCTAAGAAGTTAGCTTTAATTTTTAAATATCTTACATAATCAATATTCTTACTTAAAGCAAATCTTTTAACATATTCATCTAAATAAAAGTTTGCTAATTCATACTCTTCTTCATCCATATGTCCATTTGCTAAAACAAGTAAAGCAGTAGGAACTAATGGTGAGTTTCTATGTTCACTTTCAAGTGAAGTATAAGTGTCATCTGCATCATCCAAATAACCTGTAGAGATTTCACTAATCATTTTGTTATACCAATATAAAGCTGGCTTATCATACTCTTGTGATCTTTCAGATTTTTGAGAACAAGCCGTTAAAAATAATCCTAATCCAATTATTAAAATAAGATTTCTAAACTTTAAAATATTAAACATATAAATAATCCTTTTTCATAAAGTAAGTATTCTATCCTATCTATCCTTGCTATTTTCTTACTTTTTTTACTATTATTTTTACTATTATAAATAATTTGTTATAATATTTCAAATAATTTTTTAGAAGGTATACAATGAAATTAACACTAATAGGAAATGGATTTATGGCACAAGCATTGGCCAGAGGTCTTGTGGCAAATTTTGAAGTAGAGATAATAGGAAGAGATGCAAGTAAACTAAAAAAAATTCAAGAAAAAATACCTGAAATATCTATTAGTACTATGTCTGATGTTGAAGATATATCTGATAAAAATATCATATTTTGTGTAAAACCTTACGCCTTACAAAGCGTATCTGTAAGACTACAAGGTGAAGCAAATATTTTATTTTCTATTTTAGCAGGAACAACACTTGATAGTTTAAAAAAACAGGTAAAAGCAAAATATTATATTAGAACAATGCCAAATGTGGCAGCTTCTGTTTCTAAATCTACTACTACTATTACAGGAGATAAAGAAGCAAAAAATTTAGCTCTTGAACTTTTTAATTCAATTGGTAAAACAATTTGGGTAAATACAGAGAAACAACTTGATATAGCAACTGCCGTTGCTGGAAGTGGACCTGCATTTTTAGCCCTAGTTGCAGAAAGCTTAAGTGATGGAGCAGTTAATGCAGGACTTGAAAGAAGTATAAGTAATGAGCTTGTTCAAGGCCTATTTGAAGGTTTTTCAGAATTATTAGATGGAAATCACCCTGCAATTATAAAAGATTCTGTTATGAGTCCAGGAGGAACTACTGCTGCTGGTATGAGTGAATTAGAAAATGGTGCAGTTAGAGCTTCAATGATTAATGCTGTTTCAACTGCATATGATAAAGCATGCGAACTTGGACAAAAATAGTTTCACACTATTTGAAACACTAATAAGTATTATTTTATTACTAGTTGTCATAGTAGGTTTTAACAAATATGCCTACTATGATAATTTTGATAAAGAATTTATGTTATTAAATGAAATAGAAAATTCATTTAATATTGAAACTTACGATGAAAACTTCTCAATACTTTCTAAAAATATAAAAATTATTATAAATGACAGTGAAGAAAAAACAATTCCTATAAAAATATATAAATACGAAAATGAAAAAATCAAACTTATCAAATATAAATTGTAAAAAAGCTTTTTCATTATTGGAATTGATAATAGTCCTTTTTATTAGTTCTATTGTTATAACTTATACGTTTATTTTTACAAAAGAATTATACGAAACACAAACGTATAACCAAGAAATTGCGATATTAAAAATTGATTTAAACTCTACAAAAATAATTATAGAAAGAAATTTACCTTCTATTATCTCATCACTTAAATATGAAAATAAAATATTATTCCTAAAAGATAGTATTTTATTAAAGAACGTAAGCTCTTTTAAGATGAAAAAAACATCTAATATTCTACAAGTTGATATTACATTAGAAGATAAAATATCTCAAATATGGAAATTTAAACTATGAAAAAAAAAGCATTTACTCTTTTTTCTACTCTTATACTAATTTTTATATTTTCAATTTTAATTGTAAGTATATTTGAAACAAAAAGCATGAACTCAATTAATATACAAAAACAATACTCTTATATTCAAGCAAAAAATCATCTAGCCTTTTTAGAAGAATATATTACTAAACAAAAAGATTTAAAGACTATAAAAAAAATAGAAATACAAGATAATCACTTTAATATTTTGGCAGATATTACAAAAAAAGATAAAAATTATGAAGCCAATTTATATATAAAATCAAAACTTCATAATATCTCTGTGCATAAAAAAATTCTTATAAAATAACATCTAATACTTTTTTAGCTAATTTCAATGCTTTACTTCTGTGAGAAAACTCTTTTTTTATTTCATGTGGTAACTCACCTAAAGTTTTATCAAAACCATTAGGAATAAACATAGGGTCATATCCAAAACCACCCTCTCCTATTTCTTTATCAATCACATCTCCATGCATCCATCCATGAACTGTATATGTTTGGTTTTTATATACAATAGCTATACAAGCTGTATAATAAGCAGGCGTTTGTTTTAAATCATTCTCTTTTAATTTAGATATTAATTTTGTATTATTTTCTTTATCATTTGCATTTTCTCCTGCATATCTTGCAGAATATACTCCTGGTTCATTATTTATTTTAGGAACAGTTATTCCACTATCATCTGAAATTACTAATATATTTTCATCTGGATTTTGAACTTCTATTTTTGCATAAATTTCTTCTGCTTTTTTTACTGCATTTCCTTGAAAAGTATCTCTATCTTCTTCAACTTCAAACTCTCCAATTAGCTCTTTAAAAGCTACTACATCGTCATTTGGCATTAGTTTTTTAAATTCTGCAATTTTACCTTTATTTCCTGAGGCTAAAACTATTTTCATGAACTTTTCCTTTAACGTGTTATTAATTTTATTAATATATAATCTTGCTCTATTTTAACAATTATGGGATTATATATGATTAAATCTATTTTACCTCTTAGTGCAATTATTGCTTTACGATTCTTTGGTCTTTTTTTAGTTCTTCCAGTTTTATCTGTTTATGCAATAAACCTACATGGAGCAACAACAACACTTGTAGGAGTTGTAATTGGAGGATACGCATTAACTCAAATGATTTTTCAAGTACCTTTTGGAGTAATTAGTGATAAACTAGGACGAAAAGGAACTATAATCACTGGTCTTTTACTTTTTGCAATTGGTTCTATTTTCTGTGCTATATCAGATGACATATTAATGTTGATGGTAGGTAGATTTCTTCAAGGGGCAGGAGCTATTGGTGCAGTTGTAACAGCAATGATTAGTGACTTAGTAAAAGAAGAACAAAGACCAAAAGCTATGGCTACTATGGGTATGTTTATAGGTATCTCATTTGCAGCTTCGATGTTAATTGGTCCAACATTGGGTTCTTATGCAGGTGTTGAGACATTATTCTATCTAACAGCAGTACTTGCATTAGGTTCAATTGTTCTTTTACTTAAAACTGTTCCAAACCCTCCAAAAATTAGACATACATATAATGGAAAAGCTAAATTAAGTCAAATACTAGGTAACTCGAATCTATTAAAAATGAATATCACCAACTTTTTACAAAAAGGATTAATGACTTTTGCTTTTATGATTATTCCAATGGTTTTAATCAAAAACTTCCAATGGGAATTAAGTGACCTTTGGCAAGTATATTTACCTGCAATGATTTTTGGTTTTATTACTATGGCACCTGCTGCAATAATTGCAGAAAAAAAAGGAAAATTTAAAGAAATTCTTGCACTTGGAATTGTGTTTTTTGCAGTCTCATATTTAATCATTGGAACAAGTACAAGTTCTACTTTTTTTGTTATTGGTGTAGTTATTTTCTTTATTGGGTTTAATATGCATGAACCAATCATGCAATCACTAGCATCAAAATTTGCGAAAGTTCATCAAAGAGGTTTAGTACTAGGAATATTTAACTCTTTTGGTTACTTAGGTACATTTATTGGGGGTTTACTTGGAGGTATGTTCTTTGAAAAAGTATCACTATTAACACTTGTAATTGTAATTGCACTAATCTGTATTTTATGGATTATATTAATTTTAACTATGCCAAACCCAGAAAAGAAAAAATTATCTTATATTCCATTGACTGATGAGTACATGAAAAATACACATAACTTAGATACAATAGAAGATATAGATGAATGGTATATAAATGATACAGAAAATATTATAATTGTAAAGTATGATAGTGATAAAATTCAGGAAGATACTATTTTAAATATTTTAAAATAATATATTATAAAAAATAAGGAGAACTTGTGAAGAAGATATTTATAATTTCTTTTTTCATAATTTCTCTACTCTTTACAATAACTACAGCAGAAAATCTATATACTCTCTC